>NZ_JACGVN010000022.1:0-80424 GCF_014077245.1 Colwellia sp. BRX8-9 | reverse complement strand
AACGGGACAGTACCTCTAGCGTCGTCCAGTTGTTAGCTTTTTCACTATCAACATGAAGGACTAAATGTAAGTGATTATTCATGACAGCGTGAGCACAAATATCAATAGCAAACACCTGAGATAATTTAAAAATGCGCTGTTCAATCCAATGACGCCTGTGCTCATAACTGACACCGGTTTCTTTATCAACACCACATAAAAAGGCTTTTCGAACGGTTTGACTGCAAATATGATAATACGGTGTATCAGATAAACTAATTTGTTGTGAACGAGGCTTAGGCATAACAATCACCACACTTAATAGGGGGTAAATTAAGTGTAGTTTATTGTTGGAAAATTGAACGGTTTATTATGGGTGGCTTAATGGGGGATATTTCTGTGTGACTAAATAATACCTTATAAAGCTATGTAAATATTTTTCGCAGTTTAGCTTTAACAGAGCGCCAATGAGTTAAAGGTAAATCTGGAGCTTTGGACAAGAGGTGTTGGTAGTCATCATCGCTAAGTTGAACCTCACCGCCATGCGCAAGCAAAATGGATTTAGGTTGAAGATTATGTAATTTAGTCAGTGAGCTTTTATAGCGATTGGGATAAAAAACGGGAAAAGGCGGAATAAATCGTCCTTTTACTTCCACCATTAGATCAGCTACATAAATAAGTTGACTTGGTTGGTGTAACAAAGAGATATCTCTATCGGTATGCCCTTGAGTATAAATGACTTGCCATTCAGCAAAACCGGGTAAAACCTCACCATCATTTATTTTTATGTCGGGCTTTAATTTGGAGGAGTACCAAAGGTTTTTTGCTGGTTTATTTTTACGTTTCGCAACCCAGCGAGTTAATGCCATATCGGTCAAGTGCATTAATAATCCGTCTACACCTGTGTACCAATGCCCAGAAACATTAGCAATGGCAATTTTACAACCAGTTTTTTTTCTCAATACATGAGCTGCTCCAGCATGATCTGGATGCATATGTGTGACGACTATGAGTTTAAGGTCCGAAAATGGACGTTGTAATTCTTCTGTTATAAAAGTCTGAATGGTTTCGACATCTGCACGGCAGCAACCATCGAGTAACAATAATTTTTCAGAATATTCTACTAGGTAAATAGATTGAATATAGCCTTCAATTTGGTGCAATTTCATTTTATAAAGATCATTAGTTTTTTGTTGTTTACTTATAACAAGCTTGATCCATAAATTCAAACGCTCGTTTTAATCTTTATTTAATGCCACGGCACAAATACAGTCATCCCAGAGCAACATAGTGACGCCGGCAATGGTGGCATTTTGCCAGTCAGGTTATTCGATTAATTGGTAATATTTATAGTCAAACAATGCGTCTTTTTATCTGTGGGGAAAGTCCGCTGTCGTATCAGATAAGACAGTTTTGGTACTGATTGAGGGTGTTAGGAAAGCTCTTTTTTGGCAACTACTGCCCTTAGAGTTATATTTTAGAAGTTAGCTATTTCAGCGTTTGATTAAATTTTTTGAAAGGTATATTCGGTGCTTAAACGTAATAATTTCAGTTTCCAACGTTATTCAACTTCTACAATTAGTTAAGGAAAACGGTGATTGCTATCGTTAATGGTGTCAGTAATGCACAACTAACATTGTAAGCAAGGTATATAGGGTGTTGACCAATGTTTTCTTTAAATTTTATTGCACCATATAAAGCGACAAAGGCCAATGCCAGTGGAATAAACGCCATTGCACTCATTGTGGGTAATAGCTTTTGGCTAATAAAAAAGCCAAGTAATAACGTTGAGCACACCGAAAAGATGAAAAAAATGCTATTGCTTGCTTTTATGCCAAAGGCAATAGGAAAATGATTTCGACCGATACTTTTATCAGCATCAATATCAGGATATTGGTTTAAAAGTAATAAGTTGTTAATAAGAAAAAAAGGGATCAAACCTATTAGCCAAGGTGTTGTTGAAAAATGGCCAGATAAAATAACTTGGCTGCCTGCCACCATCAGTAAACCAAAACAAAGTCCGGGGGCAACTAAACAGGTAATGGGCCATTTATTAATCCACTTTGTGTAACTAATAATAATGGCTAATCCAAGTAATCCCATCGGCACTAAGGCAATTACTGCTACGCCATAAAGGGTGACGAAATAAACACCAATCAGAAAGGTTAAAAGGGTTGTGACAATCGCGGCTCTTTTTACCCCGGGAAGTAACTCTGGATGCTGAGATAATAAACCGCTACCACCGCTAAAGGGGGTTCTAATTGTTTTCAGATCTAATCCGCTGACGTAGTCTTGATATTCATTAATGGTATTAACCGCAATGTGCGCAGAGATCGCCCCTAAAAAGGCAATGGCTAATACGGCATAATCAACCGCACTTTGTTCCATATAACTAATACTAGCACCCAGAAAAACACAAATAGGGGCTAATATTAAGAAAGGTAGGCGAAATGAAGGAATAATAGCGGTTAGTGTCATGTTCATTTATTATCCTTTATCTAGATAGTAAAATATTCGCGAAAAGTCTTTTATGTTCAAAGTTATTGGCGTTGAAGGCGTTATCAAGCCTTCAACGTGTTACTAAACCAAATTAACGTAACTAATAAGACTTAATAACGACAGGCATTAATTTTTAGATGGTTGGTAATAAGCACTCTTCGTAGTCATCGTTTATCCGTTAGGTATAACAAGTGAGTCATCTTGCGAATACAAATGTAAATAACAGCCTTTGCCTGCTAGAGTTAACCGGTAGGTAATTTCAGCTCTTTCTAAAAATCCTTGTTCAACAAGCCCGTTATCAATTAAAAAATCGAACATTGTATTCGACAGTTCACCCATTTTTGCTTTTGCACTTATTTCCATTTTAGTCGCAACACCTTTAATAGAGTTAATGGCGTAAAGTGCACGAATAATTGCCGCTTCTTTATCACCTATGCTTGGCATGGGTCCTTGGTAAGGGGGAAATTGTTTGGTGGGATATTTTCCATAAACACTTTTATAAGAGGCTTGCATCGCTTGAATATCATCGTCTTTATTATTGGTCAGTTTAAAGATGTGAAAAACACCTGTTTCTTTACTGAGGTAATCGACTTTGGCTAAAAAAATAGGTAATCCACATCCTTGAGCAACATGGTAAAAGCCTGTTTTCCATTTTGCTACTCCACCTCTTGTACCTTCTGGAGTAAATAAGAAAAATACTCGTTTACCTTTTTGTGTTTCAATAAATTGCTTGATTTGTTCAACTTGTCCTAAGCCTGTAGATGAACGATCAATAGGCATAGCGCCAAGGTACATCAACCAACGACCTAAAAGAGGTATGCGGCACATACTGTCTTTAATAGAAAAATATATTTTCACATCTTGCAATATCGCAGCACCAAGCGCATAAACAAAATCCCAATTCGATGTGTGCGGTGCCGCAATAGTAATACCAGCACCTTCGGGAGTGGCTGTGCATAATTTCCAGCCCGAAATTTTAAACCAAAAACTAAAAACGAATTTTAAAATGTATTTACTAAAAATACCGTCAAAGATTGTTTTTTCACGGATACGAAGATTTTTTCTGGCCATAGTCATATAGTATTTAATGAGTAGTTAATGTTTAATAATAGCATATTATACAGTTTATTTGACGCGATAGATCAATATATGAGGCGGTAGTTTTATTCATCAAAATACCGCTAAAATACTGTTTTAGGTTACAGTAAAAGATAGTATTTCCTTGTGTTCACCGTATGTTCAAAAGAAAACTTATCGTAAATAAATTGTTATTAAGTCGACGTGTTGTTTACGATGAGTATAACGAGCAGATAGTGCGACAAGTTATAAGGGCTAAACCGCACAAAAAATAAAATAGATAAACCGATAAACATCCAAGTTGATAATTTCAATTTTTACTTCTTCTAAAGTCATCTGATCGCGTTCATTGACTAATATTGGAGTAGCCACACTTGCTACAACATCAGCCACATTTATTAGGTCATATTTAAATTTTGACTCAAGGCTCACTACATTTAAATTTTATTGTTGATATACACTGAGAGGGTTGCTCTAGGCGGGATTTTTTTAAGGCGAGAAGTAGGGCTAGTAAGACTTTACTTTATGATTAAGTAAATAAAATCATTACTAGCCGCTAACGATAGCGCACTATTGCTCTTTGATAAAAACACTGGTGGTTAGTGCTGGAACAAAAAAGCTGTTTTCATCGCTACTACTCTCTTTAACAACACTATCAACGCCCTGTTGTTGAATAGGGTGCAATTGATATTGTGCTGCCTCTTTAAAAGGGATTGTTTTAGCGGTGGTGCTAGTATTAAAAATAACAACGAGCGCTGATATCTCAGCATCTACTTGCTGATATTTTTCGGCATCATCGATGCTCATCACAATTAAGCCAATTTGTTGTGCTTTACCGGTATTGTGAAATTTTACACGCTCTATTATTTGTTCACTGTTGGTAAGACGAAAAAGGGGGGTACTCATGCGCAGACTAATAAACTCTTTAAACACTTCTGCACTAAACTCGATGTCAGTTGGGCTAACAATATCTCGCCCTTCATTTTTTGCTAGAACTTTTTTAATCAGTGGCCAGTTTGCTTGGTCTTTATCTGCTGGCGGTAAACCAACATTATAATTATTGCTTTGCTTGGTAAAATCGACTTTATTAAACCAATCACCATAGTCGTAACTGTCGCGTAAAAATGACTTCGAACGTAAAAACTCTGATCCCATATGTAAGAATGGAATGCCCTGTGCGAATATAGCAAAGGACAGTGATTGTAAGTGAATACGTACGCGATCTTTTGTTGAGGTATTAAAAGGTAAGCGGTATTGATTATTGTCCCATAATGTTTGGTTATCGTGCTTAGATACATAGTTAATGGTATCGGCAGGGTCTAGTGCATAACCGGTTGGTTGGTCACCATAAGGAATTTCTTTACCGGTAACGTGTTTATCTTGAGCATTTTTAAGAGGGAAGTTAGCTAAATTAGCGGCTAAACCAATACGTAATTGATCTGCGGCGAGTAGATAAGCTTTTCTTGATTCGACTCGATCCACTAATTCATTAGGCATAGTGCTTAAACCACTGCCGATACCTTGGCTTTTACGAATATCATCGCCACTGGCGCTAAAGGCTCCACCGCGAACTGCATCGCGTAAACGGTCGGTAAAGGTACCGATTTCTGTGCCAGCCAATGCTAATTGGCTAGCTTGCGTAAAGCGCTGATTATTCGCTACCTCACCAAAATTCCAACCTTCGCCATAAAAGTAGGTGTCTTTATCAACCGCTTGTACTGCTTTTTTGGCTTTAAGCATCGCTGATTTGGGTTGGTGTGCCATAAGGTCGAAGCGAAAGCCGTCAATTTTGTAGTCTCTTGCCCAAACAACTAATGAGTCTGTCATTAACTTTTCCATCATGACATTTTCTGTGGCAGTGTTATCACAACAGGTTGATTGTGCGATTTTTCCGCTGATAGGGTCAAGACGATGATAATAATTAGGGACAATTTTATCAAGCACAGCCGTTGGCGCTAGCCCTGCTTGATGAGTATGGTTATAAACGACATCCATGATGACGCGAAAGCCTAGATTATGAATACTTTGTACCATTTGACGAAATTCAATAATACGTGCTGAGCCTTCAGGGTTTTGAGCGTAACTGCCCTCTGGAACAGTATAATGGAAAGGATCGTAACCCCAATTGTAATTATCAATTTCTCTAAGAGAACTGACTATCGCTTGGCGCTCCTGTGTTGCAGAGGGAAGTGTTTCTAAATATTCTTGTATCGTCATTGCTTGGTCTTCGAGCCGACAAAGCTTATGTTCGGGCACGAGTTGGCAAAGTTTGCTAATAGGATTATTTAGATCAATAACTTGTGTGTCATTTTCGTTAGCGGTACCAATATCAAAGGTGGGCAGTAGATGAATATTGTTAATACCTGCTTTTTGTAGATCCTTAAAGTGTTTAATGCCAGCGCTATTTTTTTCGCTGAAAGCGGCGTACTTTCCACGAACAGCAGGTGATGAAAGTTGCGGATCGTGGGCACTAAAATCACGAATGTGGGTTTCATAAAAAATATTATCTTCAGGGTTCTTAATTAAAACATCTTGCTGTAATTCCCAGCCATTAGGTTTGTTTTTTGAGTCGTCTAAATTGATAACATGTGAATATTCACTATTTGTTGAAAGGCTTAAGGAATAGGGATCTGTAGTGGTTAATATTTCAATTTTATCGCTAGCCGGGTGATATATTGTCAGCTGATATTGGTAGTAGACTTCTTGTTGAGTATTAATAACTGCACCAGACCAAATACCGGTATTGCTATCTTCTTTAAGTGGCACAACATGCGTCGCTTGCTTGTCTTTATTAAACGCTAATAAGGTTACCTGTTTTGCGGTCGGTGCCCACAGTGCAAACTCAATAGAATCTTTACTGAGAGTGGCCCCTAAATTATTTAGCTCATTAGCGTCGTTACTTTGTGAGGTAAATAAAAAATCCAATAATTGAGCTGTTTGTACCTGTGCTGTGTGTTTTGAATTTGTGCCCTTGCTTGCAGAACTGACATATATTTTATTTTTCAGTGTTTTTTTAATCTTATTAGTAGCCAGCTTTACCTCAAATACATTAAATGAACGTAAATGTTTGGGGATAAGCAGACGATTTATTTCTCCTGTGAAGGGCGTAAGTGTGATTTTTTCAATATGTCCGCCATCATCAAAAGTTAACGTATGTTGTTGATGTAAATTATCTTCAGGTAATAAAAGCAGTTCTGGGGTCAGCCAATGTGCAGAAAAGTCTTGGCTTACTAAAGGGGAAACTGCTGCTGACTTTACGCTCGTTTCTGTAAGCTGGGTTCTTGTTGGTATACTTTGATCATGCTGACATGAGCTTAGACATGTCGTGGTGATAATGATTAGGCTTAATTGTCGAAAACGAGCTAAAGAAATACGCATAAGGATAAATAACAAAGTAAATTAATGATGTTAATAAGTTACGCATTTATCAGCAATATAAACAGTTTATTCTAATTTTTACATACGTATTCAGCCAATCTGCTGACAAGTTATTTCCCCATAAAAAAGCGCCAAGAACATTCATCCTCAGCGCTTTCTATAGTGTTAGCCCAGCTTAAGTACTTAAGCTGTTCGATTAACTTACCTGATGACTATGGCTGACATTCTTGTATCGCTAAACGGCCAACATTATAGCCTTTACTTGGGTTTGCGCTGTCGAGTGTTAGTAAAAAGCTGTATGAGCCTGCCGCCAGTGTCGTATTGTTATTGGCGTCGCCAGCGTTATTATAAGCAACAGGGTAATTGATACCTAAGGCTAAATTCTCCCCTTCAATATCGTTACTATCGTTTTCTTGTACCCACAATTGTGTGGTCCAACTGCCGTCATCTGAAGCCAGTTTAAATTGCATTGCCCCGTCAAATTCAGCTACGGCTTGATACTGGTTATTGCCTTTGTAATGTAATCGAAACTCTTCAGTGGCATTCCACGCTGAATGATCGCCACGAACAAAGAGTTGGCCACTACCATTAATATCAAAAGGAATGTCGTCGCTTGAATCAACTAAAGCAGCACAATCTACTGTGGTGTTTTTGGTCACAATCGTTAAGCTTGGCGTCGATGTGCTGGCATTTAAGCTAAAGTTATAATTACCAGCAGTCGTGGTGGTTATTTCTATATTACCACTGTTATCGGCCGATGCTGTTATTGAGTTATCAGTGAAGGTGACATCACTAAAGGCGAGGTCTACCGCCGCCCAATCATCAGAACCCACTTTAAAAATATGCGTGCCAACCGCTAAGGTGAAATCAATCACATAGTCGCCGTTCCCTTGATAAGTAAACATATCGATTGCTGTTAAACCGTCGTCACCCCAATTATTCATTGACCCACGTAGGTAAATACTTGTCTCGCCATAAGGGGCGGGGTCAGGCGCATTTAAGGTCGCATCAGCTGCTAAACCAACGCCTTGTGCCATTGCTTGTGGTTTTACAAAGACTGCAGTAGTTAACGCAGGTACAGTGAAGGTGCCTTTTCCTGAAGCCTCAACAAATGATGCTGTTTGAACATTAGTATCGGCAGAGCTTTGTTGTACGCTGTGCAACTCAAAGCCGGTCGCAGTTAAAATACTTTGTGATTGCGCGGATGCAGTGCCGTTTATCACCACAACAAGTGCATCAATATTCTCATCAAGGTCAGTTAGACCGTTACCATCATCAATACTCATCATAATTAAGCCCTGAGTCTGTTCGCTACCGGTATTATGAAAACCTAAACGTGCACTAATATCAGCTTGCGTGGTTAACCTAAACAAAGGGCTTGAGGCGCGAATACTCAAAAACTCTTTAAATATATTTGATGAGAATTCAATATCACTGGCTTGTGGCGCTGTTTCGCTATTATTGATCAGTGCTGTCATTAACGACCATTTACTTTCATTGTCTTGCGCAAGTGGCAAGCCGACATTCCAGTTATTGGTACTCATAGTGAAATCAACTCTATTGAACCAGTCACCGGCATCATAAGTGTTTCGGTCCATTGATTTTGAGCGCAGTAAATCACCACCCAGTTGGAAAAACGGAATACCTTGACTGATTAACGGCAAAGTCCCAGCAATATTTTGTATGCGCACGCGATCATTAAGACTAACTTCGGTTTCAATGCCATATTGCAGTTGATCCCATAAGGTTTCATTATCATGTTTTGAGACATAGTTAATGATGTCGGCAGGGTCTTTTCCGTAAGAAGGTTTACTAAATGTACTACCCGCTTTGATGTTGTCATTCTTATCTTGTAGTTGATAATCTTTTTGGGTACCAGCAAGTCCTAAGCGAATAATGTCTTGGTCATTTAAACTACCAGTACTTTTAAATAAAGAGGCACTGCGAATAATGTCGCGAGGTCGATCGTTAAACGTACCGATTTGCGAACCCGTCATATTATTTTGATCCGCTTGTTGATAGCCTTTATCATCACGCGTCCAACCTTCACCGTAGAAATAGTTGTCGGTGTCTATTGCTTGTACAGCGGTGCGAGCACTTAAAATCGATGCTTTTGAATTATTACTCATAATGTCAAAACGAAAGCCATCAAACTTATAGGCTTGTGACCAAGTAAGTAATGAGTCTTGCATGAGTTTATGCATCATTTCATGTTCAGGCGCGGTATCTTGGCAACAAGTTGCTGTTTCAACATTACCTGAGGTTAAATCACGGCGGTGATAGTAACCGGGTACTACTTTATCAAGCACTGAGTTTTCCCATAAACCCGAAGAGTTAGTGTGGTTGTAAACAACATCTAAAACAACACGTAAGCCCATTTCGTGCAAAGCTTGGTTCATCGCACGCATTTCAGTTATGCGAGCGACACCGTCAGGATTTGATGAATAACTACCATCGGGCGTTGTGAAGTGTTCAGGATCATAACCCCAATTAAAGCTGTCTAAGCCTCGCAATGATTCGGCAAGCGCTTGTGCAGCTGTGCTGGTCGGGTCGTAACTGGCGAATACCTCGGCTAATGTATCACTAGCATTTTCAACACCACAAACAGGCGCGTCACTTTTCTTAGCACATAATTCGCTAACGGTATTATCAAGATTAATACGGTTAACGGCATCTTCATTTATGCTGGCAATATCGTTGGCGGGTAATAGTTGAAAGTGTGTTAAGCCTGCGTCAGCAAGAGATTTTAAATGTGTTACGGGTACAGAGGTTTCTTCGGTAAAGGCAAGGTAGTTACCTCGGTTTTCTACACGGGTGCTGGCGTCTAAAATACTAAAGTCACGTATGTGGCCTTCATATATAACACTGTCTTCAGGGTTAACAACTTCAGGAACGGTGTGACTGTCCCATCCGATGGGTTTTAAATCACTATCAGCTAAATTAACAAACTGAGAAAAATCGCCATTGGTTGATAAAGAAACCGAGTAAGGGTCTGTGGCTTCAATTGTTTCAATACGCTGATTTTGTTGATGATAAACAGTTAACTCATAGCGATAAAATAAGCGGTCTACTGTGTTTGGCGCGGTAAATGACCAAATACCTGTTGCTGCGTCAAGGGACATTGCATGGCTTGACTGTAAAGCTTTACTTGCGTTGTACACCTTAAGGGTAACTTGCTGTGCTGTCGGTGCCCAAAGTTTAGCGCTTATCTCGCTAGCACTGTAAAGAATACCTAAATCTGCTTCGTTAGCATCGTTATTTGCTGAGGTATATAAAGCGTCTAAGATACGGGGTGTTTGTAGGTAAGTTGCGGCGATAAGTGAATCGTCACTCGCATATGAAATTGCCAATAATTTACCGCTAAGCATTGATTTGGCTTTACTTACCGATGCTGATGTTGCGGTAAATGCCGCTAAATTTTTATAGCGAGGCATATTAAGTGAAATCGCAGGGTGTTCGCCACCAGCTGCGGGGAGGTACTCAAGGTAGTTATCTCCAGAAATACCGTTTTCACCATCAAAAGCTAAGTCGTCAGTGGTTGAACTATAAATGCGTACTTTAGCTACGTTGGTACCGGCGTTCCAAAAAACGGTATTTTCATTGGCCCAGTGCGCAGCAACATCGTTAATTAATATGCCTGTTGGAAGTAAGGTCGCCTGGGCATATACATCACTGATACCTGATAGTGTCCAAGTCATGCGATCGCCGCTTAAATCAGCTTGATGGTCGATGCCACCTAAGTCTTTATCATCACCTTTATGAACAATAAAGTTAGCACAATCGCCATAACCTGCTTTTAAATCGATAAGCCAGTAAGCGCCGTAATTTGGATCTAGCCCTGTTTGTGCTTGCCCCGTTGCCCAGTCAGTATCGGCGTTGGCATAAGCGTCACAAGTCTCGTTGTTCCATAAATGTATGATCCAATCGCTGTAAGTTGCGTCCGCACGGTTATAGAAAATGACTAATTCGTTATCACCTGCAGTAACTATTGGCGCTGGTAATCCCGCTGTAGCAATATCAAAGGTCAGGCTAGCAGTAGCACTAGCATTACTCGGGTCGGTAACAGTCAAGCTTGCCTGATAGTTTCCTGCGCCCGATGAGGTCACGGTTGTTGAAGTATTGTTTGCACAATCAGCGATGGTCACTGTTGTTAAGCCATTGCCTGGAGATAATTGACAAGATAATGCATCGCCGTCACTATCGGTAACAGACCATGAATAAACGATTTCCTTAGGTGATGACTCAATAATTTCATGGCTGAAATTCGTCATAGTTGGCGCATTATTCACCTTGTCAGGTATATTAACTTTATCACCACCATCACTGCCTCCACCGCCACAAGCACTTAATGCGGTGGTAACCGTTGCTATAAGGGCAACCTTTTTAAATTGAATTATTGTCATCTTATCACTCTTAGGTTTATGCAATATTTATCTGTTGCACATTTGAGCTACGCTAGATAAATATTATTTTTAATTATTCCTTCATACTAAAGAGTAGACTGGTTAATGAATAGCCATTACATACGTATTCAAGACAGATTAATGACCTTTTATTTACTGTTTAGCCACGTTTTGTTGACGATTGATAAGGGAATTATAGGCATAAAAAAACCGTGATAAATCACGGTTTTTACAATGAGATGCATTTACTACATCAATAGTAAATTTATTTGATTAGTTGGTTTTCTCAGTAATCGTTAACATAGGTCTTGATGGGTTAATTGCGTTCAATGTAAAGACATAAGTCGCTTCTTTAGTTACATCAAAAGTAATATCAGCACCGGGTAATGTTAAGGTTTTTGCTTCACCGGCGGTTAAGATATTATCATCAACAACACCGCCAACCGTAGAGTCTTCTTCCCAATCAGCAGAGGCAATTTTAAAATTATAGCTACGAACGGGTAATAACGTTTCTATTGTATAAATACCTGCAGCATAAGTTAGTATATAAGCCTCTTCGGTAGCCCATCCATTCATGTCGCCTTTAAGGTACATAGTACGTTCTTGGTAAGGGGCAGGCGCTTCGGTTACTGTTAATTTAGGCGCGGTAAAATCAGTCGCATCTAAAGTGAAGGTTAATATTTTATTTTCAGTCACTTCAATGGCAATATTATCTTCACCCGGTAAGGTTAATAATTTTTCTTCACCGATAACAACATCACCTTCGCCAGCAAAAGCACCCATAGTAGAATCGTTTTCCCAGCCATCTGACGCTATTTTAAAGCCATACTTTTTAGTGTTATCAATCAATGCATTTACCACGTAAGTGGTGTCGGTAAGTGCAAAGTCAAAGTTAGGTGTTGTTGACCAATCGTTCATGTCACCTTTTAAATACAAAGTGCGACCTGAATAAGGTACTGCATTCTCAATTGTTAATATTGGGGCACCTTTATTGGTAGCATCAAGTATAAATCGATAAGTACCCGCTGCAGCGGCAGTGAAATTAATGTTTTGAGCAACATCTTCACCAAAAACTAATGTGGTGGCAGTATCAAGTGGCACAACGGCACCTTCGGTAGCAATACCGAAATTAGTCGCATCAGTCCAATTAGCATCAGCCACTTTAAAGGCATAATCTTGCATTTCTAATGGATGTAAAGAGGTGTAGATATTTTCACCCTTATATACCATAGGAAGGGCATTAGCCCATTCGTTCATGTCGCCTTTAACATAAAGTACTTTGTCATAAGCAACTTCAATAACGGTTAACGTTGGTGCTTCAGTATCTGAAATATCTAAAATGAACTGGTAGTTACCGTTGTTAGGAATGGTAAGGCTAATGTTTTTACCTAGCTCTTCACTGGCAATCAATGTTTTACTTTCGCCAAGAACGACTGTTTCATCACCTTCACTTGCGCCAAAGGCATTGACAACATTCCAATCTGCATCAGCAACTTTGAAATTATAAGCTGTCGCTGAGCCCGTAACGGCTAGTGCCATCGTGTAGACACCTTCAGAGTAAACAAATTTATTGCTGTCGTCTGTGGTTTCCCAGTCAATGAGGCCGCGTAAATAAAGTTCAGCTGCGCCATCAACAATAGTTGGCACTGCATCTGGGTCGGTTACACACTCGTCACCCGCTTCATTAGCTATAAGTGGCGCTTCACACTCTAAAGGTGCCGGTGTTGAGCCACCAGGAACAACTAAAGAGGCAAACGTTCTTGGGAACGGAAAGATAGTGGTTTCTTTTTCTAATAAGAATAATTCACCGGTATTAACTGTGCTTATATCAACAAGAATATCATCTTCACCTGAAAATTTAACTGAACCAATAGCATCGTAAACAATAAAGTTAATACAATTAGGTGGATCGATAGTATTCATTACCCAATAGGCGCCAAAATTATCATCAATACCTGTCCATGCTAATGAAGAGCCCCAAGGTGTGGTCCCTTCAGGACGATCAAAATCTGCATAGGAGTTACAGTCAGCGTTATTCCAAGCGTGCAAACCGGCAAGGTTATAATCTATCGCGCTGCCATCAGTTGGTGTTTCAAATTGAAAGTAAATAACTAATTCGTTTGCCGCTGGTGTGTAAGCTGGTACGGGCATAGTGATACCGTTAGAGCCATCAATCCATGCCTCTTGGCTCATTTCACAAAGTTGAGTGTCAGGGTTGGCAACTTCAGGGTAATTACAGGGGGTAATTACTAATTCACATGCATTACCTGTTTCGTTAATTGTTTCTGGTGACTTACACCAAAGAGGGGATTCAGTAACAGCATTACTTTCATCACTTCCTCCACAGCCTGCTAATACACTAACCAATACGGCTAACGTAGCAAACGATAATTGTTTCATATAACCAGTCATAAATGACATCTCCACTTAAATGTTGATAAGGTGCTAAGCCGTTATTTATATAGCAAACTTAGTACGTTGTTTTTATTTTAATAATTGTTATTGCTTTATATTGTTACTGTCACGTAATCAAAAAACGGTCTTAATCATCCATTAAAAAGTAGCTTCAGGTTATGTTGAATCTAATTTCATCATCCTTTCACTGGGGAACGATGTTATGCCGCGTTGACTATAAAACCTAATGCTGATGTTATGAATACGTATTCAAAGACCTACAGTAATCTGCTTTTATTCTTACTTTAATTTTTTAAGGTTATGTAATAAAAGGAAATAACGAGTTTACTTGCTTTCTAGAACCATCTTATTACTAAAGTTCGCTGATGGGTAATCGGTTGTAACTGTGCAAAAAATGATTACTATGAAGTTGTCACCGTAAATCTTGAAACATAAATAGATAGGGAATATCTCATAAAAATAATTGACTCCAACTCGCTGTGCGTTATCAACCATAGTGCAAGTGTAAGTAGGGGCTTCTCGATAATACATATTATTAGGAATATGAAACAATGAACAAATTCAAGCCAAATATATTAACACTCAGCTTAATAGCTGCGGGTTTATCATTTGCTAGTGTTCCCAGTTTTGCTCAAGATGCTCAAGAAGAAGTAAAAGCGCAAACTGTTAACGTTAACAAACCAAAAACATTAGAAGAAAAAGAAAATGCAGTAGAAGTTATTGAAGTTAGAGGTTTTAGAGGCAGTATTATTAAGTCTTTAAACACTAAACGTTTTTCAGACACTGTCGTTGATGCGATATCAGCTGACGACATTGGTGGTTTACCCGATGTATCTATAGCCGATTCTTTAACACGCTTGCCAGGTGTTACCTCTGTACGAATCGATGGCCAATCAAGCGAGCTGAATATCCGTGGTTTATCAGGTGGCTTTGTATTTTCAACATTAAATGGTCGTGAACAAGTTTCAACAGCAGGTGGACGCTCAGTTCAGTTTGATCAATTTCCTTCAGAATTAATTAAGCAAGCGCAAGTGTATAAATCACAAAAAGCGTCGCTTATAGAAGGCGGTATTGCCGGTACTATTGAACTAGAAACCGCTAATGCGCTAGATAATGAAAAAGAAACTAGCTTTCGTTTTTCAGCTCACGGAAATTGGAATGATGCCGCTGCTGGCAATGAAGATTCTGCTGACTTTGGTCGCCGCTTAACCGCTTCTTATCAAGCCAAATTCTTAGATGACACGCTTGGTCTTTCATTGGGTTACGCCGGTATGTTTCAGCCTACTGTGTCGAGCCGTTTCGTAAACTATCAATTTGACGACCGAGATTTATCAGAAACATATGATGGCGGTCCAGAAAGTCTATTAGTTTCATCTGGCTTTGAAGTTAATGAACGTGGTGGTGAAGATAGTCGTGATGCTTTTGTTTTGGCGTTAAATTGGGAACCTCGTGATGATTTACGTTTCCAATTTGATGGTTTTCATTCAAAGTTTGACTCAGAAAAATGGGATCGTGGTTTACGTATATCAGGCATAAATAACATTGCCAGCCCAGGACAGTCTTTACTCTTAACCGATCCGCTTATTGCTAACGGCGCACTTATCGGTGGTACCATCTCTCGTAATCCTAATGGTGATGCCATTGCGCCACCTTATAAAGGGTCTGATCGTAGCTTAAATATTCAAACACAAGCCGATGATAATACGACGAACAGTGAATTAAGCTCATTTGGTTTAAAGGGTGAATGGGAAATTAATGATGATTTATTAATGACCGTTGATTTTGCCCATTCTCAAGGTAAAGAGACCAGCAAAGATCAAGTTATGCGTATGGCTTATTTTAAAGACTCTAGCGCAGCAACTCCTATTATTGATAACGACATCATCTTTAGCTATAAACTTAATGGCTTAGAAAACCCTGATTTAGCCTTTAACCAAGACTTTACCGATACCGACCACATGATGGTTACCAGTGCAGAGTCATATCCAAGTATCGAGTCAAATGAATCAAATGCTGTACGAGTTGATTTCGCTTACCAACTTGAAAGTGACATCTTTAGTTCAGTTGAATTTGGTGCCCGTTTATCGGAACGTGAATACGAACTGGGCCGTGGTCGTTTCTTATATGGTACTACCGACGCAAATATGCGTAATGGTCAATACATCACTTATGCAGGTACCGATGAAGAAGGTAACCCGATAGAAACAGAACGTTTTGCTCCATTTCCATTATCCAATGATAACTCGACAGTAACGAGTATTAACGGTGACTTACCGGGTATGCCGAGTTTCTTAGCGGTTAACAACAACGATATTTTGAATGCTTGGATCCCAAATGTTGATCGTACGCCAGTACGTGACTGGAATCATAGCTGGACAATGACTCAAAATAATATTGTCGAAGAAGAAGTTACCGCAGCTTACGTGCAATTAAACCTAAACGCTGAACTGTTTGGTTTACCGTTAAGCGGCAATGTAGGTCTTCGCTATGTTGGCTCTAAACAAAGCAGCACAGGTTTAGTCAATGTGGGAGCGGGTAATGGTGATGTAATTTATGATGATGTTGGCGGTACAAGCGACGAATTCCGCCGTGAAACAGTCAGCGAAAGTTATAATGATTTATTACCATCTTTAAATTTGAATATTCAATTATCAGAAGACGACCAATTACGTTTTGCTTACTCAAAAGTTATGTCACGTCCAGATATGCCATCAATGGCTAACAGCGGTAACTTTAGGTTTAATTCAGCGGATGACGGTCGAAACTATATTGATTTAGACAGTTCAACTAGCCCGTCAATACGTCCGTTTTATGCAGATCAAATCGATATTTCTTATGAGCATTATTTCTCTGAAACCGATGGCGCGTTTGTTTTTGCTATTTGGAACAAAGACATTGAAAACATGCCAGGTACAACCACAGATAAGAATTTTGATTATCAGGCTAATGGTATTGCTGTACCAGCAATCCCTGATGACAAGACGCATGCTGAGTACGATAGCGAAACTGGGGAGCCCATTGGCGAACCACTCGTTTGGGAAAATGGCACTTATTCACACGCCGCTAATAACGCAGAGGCAGGTTATATTCGTGGTATTGAAATTGGATATACGCAAACTTTTACCTTTTTACCTGATATGTGGAAAGGCTTAGGCGCTAACATCAATTTTTCTTACACAGAAAGTGAAATCGAACGTCCGTCAAATGTACCGGGTGAAGATGGTCAGCCAGGTCCAATCGAAGGTTTATCACCACGCGTATTTAGTGCAACACTTTTTTATGATTACGAAGATTTGTTCACCGCGCGTGTTAGTGCTCGTCATCGCGCAGAATACTTGAGTCGTCAAATTGCGATTGGTGATTCACAATCAGCGTACTTCCAAGAAGAAACGATTATTTCTGCACAAATGTCGTATAACTTTACTGAGAATCTACAAGGAGTCGTTTCTGTTGATAACTTAACAGACGAACCGAATATTTCTTACTTTGGTGATACTTCACGTACCGGAACAATTCAGTACTTTGGTCGCACAGTTTACTTTGGTATTAATTATTCAATGTAAATGAAAACTTAAAAAGGTGTGGATGAAACCACACCTTTTTTATTTGTCGATAGTCATGGTAATTTTTTAAGCAGTAAAAATTAATGATAAATTCAGCCCACCCAGATAAAACAGCACAAAGCACTTCCCCAAAAAAACTTAACATGGTGATTTTAGGTGGTGGTACTGCAGGTTGGATGACCGCTAATTTAATGGCTAAAAAGTGGCAAAACCACCCCGTTTCAATAACGTTAATTGAATCTCCTTCGCTCGGTGTTATTGGTGTTGGTGAAGGTTCTACACCACAATTAAAAAGCTTCTTTGACAAAATAGGTGTCACCGAACAAGAATGGATGCCGCAATGCAATGCGACCTATAAAAATGGCATATTATTCAATGGCTGGTCAACACGAGTAGGTTTTGAAAGTTATTTTCATCCTTTTACTTCGCTTATCGATGCCCATACGGCTCCTGCCTTTGTCTATAACACTCAGTATCGTCGTAAAGGCTTTAACGTCGATTGTCATCCTGATCGTTTCTTTTTGTCTGCACAATTAGCTAAACAAAAAAAATCTGCGGTTGGCGAATATAATTTTCCTTTCGATATTGGCTATGGCTATCACTTTGATGCCATTTTATTGGGGAAGTTTTTAGGAAAAGTTGCGCAGAAAAAAGGTGTTAAGCATATTTTGGCGCAAGTTGATGAGGTAAACGTAAATGATGCTGGCGACATTCAATCGTTAACACTTGATAACGGCGAGGTCATTGCCGGTGATTTTTTTGTTGATTGCTCAGGCTTTAACAGCCTACTTTTACAAAAAACATTAAAAGTACCTTTTATCAGTTTTAAAGATAACTTATTTAATGACAGTGCTGTGACCATCTCTGTAGCAAGAGATGAAAACGCTCAGCAAGGTCTTAACTCACAAACTATTGCTACTGCGATGAAATGTGGTTGGGCGTGGGATATTCCGCTAACTAACCGCACTGGAAACGGCTATGTTTATAGTTCAGATGACTGTACTGGCGAACAAGCAGAGCTTGAGTTACGAGAAAAACTTTCATTGGTCGATGAAGCCGTTGACGTTCGTCACTTAAAAATGAAAGTAGGGCGAGTCAAACAACATTGGCACAAAAACTGTGTCGCTATTGGCTTGTCGCAAGGCTTTATTGAGCCCCTTGAAGCGACCGCTTTACATTTTGTCCAAGAGAGTATTGAAGGTTTTATTGATGATTTCTCTCTCGGTCAGTACAGCAATATTTATCAAGATAGATTTAATGAAAAAATGAATCATCGTTTTGATGGCATTCGTGATTATATTGTCGCTCATTATCGCTTGAGTTCGCGTGACGACACCGAGTACTGGCGAAAAAATAGCATAAATCCCAATATATCTAACAATTTAAAGAAAATAGTACAGTGCTGGGTCGCGGGTGATGATTTAAACAAAGCCCTAATTCAACCAGGTATGGTGAGTTTTTATCCACCAGTTTCTTGGCATGCTATGCTTGCCGGTTACGGTATTTTTCCTGAGTTATCACAAGACAAACAACTTGCCGAAAAATTTGGCGAGCAGGCTCTTGATGCAGCACATAAATATGACTTAGCGCATATAGACCAGTTTATTCAACGCTGTTCAGTAAATTTTGCTGATCATCAACAGTTTATTAATGACAAGCTCATTAATAAATAAAGTTATTGATAGGTATTCACATGAAAAACACGCGATCATCACTTTACGTTTACCCCTTTCTTTTCTTATTAAGCTTCGCACTTACTGCGCTATCAGGTTGTGGTGGCGGAAGCGCGAGTAACGATAAGCCTATCGAGAAAACAGGTGTTGAAACACCTGTTTTAATTGGGCCACAAGTTGTTGGTATTGCTGCAAAGGTTACTGAGCGGGCTGCCGTTGGCAGCGCCAGTCATCAGTGCCATGCCGTTGAGAATAGTGCGCAATCATTACAGTTTTCGGAAATTTCTCAGCAAGCGGGTATTACCTTTAGCCATTCAATGCCCGATGGTGATGGCGTATTAGGTATGTCTGGTGGTGTGGCGGCAGGTGATTTTGACAATGATGGTTGGGTAGATTTATACGCGATAGGTGGTGAAGGGCAAGCCAATGTTTTATTAAAAAATCAAGGTGATGGTACCTTTACCGACCGAGCTAGCTTTTCAGGTGTTGCTCAAAAAAATAAAGGCAGTGGTCCTGCTTTTGGTGATTTTAATGGTGACGGCTTATTAGATTTATTTGTTGGTGGTGTCGGTGGCGATGCGGCAAAGCTTTATGTTAATCAAGGAAATGAACAATACCTAGACATTACTGCGAGTTCAGGTCTGGTACTGCCGGGTAATA
The DNA here is from genome assembly GCF_014077245.1 of Colwellia sp. BRX8-9. Classification (NCBI taxonomy): domain Bacteria; kingdom Pseudomonadati; phylum Pseudomonadota; class Gammaproteobacteria; order Alteromonadales; family Colwelliaceae; genus Colwellia; species Colwellia sp. BRX8-9. The sequence goes on along the minus strand of NZ_JACGVN010000022.1, from coordinate 60,777 downwards.
ATTTTTCAGGCACTTGGGCTGACTACGATAAAGATGGTGACCTTGATTTGTTTGTTACTCATTGGACCGAAGAGCGTAGCGGTTACTTTGCCTATTTTTGGCAGAATAATGGCGATTCAACCTTTTCAGATGTCACCTTTGAAGCCGGTATAAAAAATACCAGTAATGCCGATAAAACCTTAACCGCAACATTCTCTGATATTAATAACGATGGTTGGGTCGACCTACTCTTAGTAACAGATTATGCGCAAACCCGTCTTTACAAAAACAATAAAGATGGCACGTTTACCGATATCACTGACCATGAAGTGATAACAGATAATACTGGCATGGGCTCAGCAGTAGCTGACTACGACAATGATGGCGACTTAGACTGGTTTGTTAGCGCAATATCTTATCGAGACGAACCGGCAAAGTTAGGTTGGCTGTCTCCAGGCAATCGATTTTATCAGAATCAGGGCGATGGCACTTTTCTTGATAAAACAGACGAGCTTGGTGTTCGTCATAGCTCTTGGGCATGGGCGACTTGTTTTAGTGATTTCAATAACGACGGCTTACAAGATTTATTTGTTGTTAATGGTATGTATGGCGAAAATATTGAAAAAATGTTTTTAGACGATCCTTCTCGACTCTTTCTTGCTAATGGTGATGGTACTTTTAAAGAGTCATCCATCGATGTCGGTATTGATGACAAGTCGATGGGGCGAGGCTTAGTATGTTTTGATTATGACAAAGACGGTGATCAAGATATTTATATTGCTAACCATGATGAGCCACCTAAGTTGTTTTGTAATAATGGCGGCAGTAAGACGGGTCAGAATAACTTTATCAATATCAAATTGATTGATGCAACCACTAATTCTCAGGCCCTAGGGGCAAGGATATATGTCAGTAGTGGTGATATTCGTCAAATGCGGGAATTAAAATCAGGGACAAATTATGTCTCACAAAACCCGGTTGAAGCACACTTTGGTTTAGGTAAGTCGTCAATAATAACCCGTATACGTGTGGTGTGGCCTGATGGCGAAGAGTCAGTGATCACTCAAGTAGCGGTCAATAAATTTGTGACTATCGAGCGTATTTAGCCGCTATTGACTAATTATTTAGTTGCTAGCCAATAATTGTTAGAATCAAAATAAGTATAAAAATAATAAGTAGACCTTATGATTAAGCCGAGCAAAATGAAAATAGTAAAAAACATTATCCTGCCACTCATGTTAAGCCCATTATTATTAACGGCTTGCGGTGGTTCAAGTTCAAGCAGTAAAAATGAAGTGATTGTTGCTGCGCCAATAACAATAACACCCGAGCGAAGTGGACAGTCAGTTGCAAGACAGTGGAATGAAGTTTTACTGCATGCGATACGAAATGACTATGCGCGCCCTACGATACATGCTCGAAATTTATTCCATATTTCATCAGCAATGTTTGACGCTTGGTCTGTTTATCGCCCGCAAGTGAAACCTTTTTTATGGGGCAATAATGTTGCTGGGTTTAATTGTCTTGCACAAGCCGTTGATTTGCCTATCGACATTATCCCTTTTCAAGAGCAAGCGATAAGTTTCGCCAGTTATAAAATGATCAAACATCGTTTTCGCTTATCACCTGGAGCCAATAATATTATTGCCACAGCGGATGCTTTAATGACGCGCTTAGGCTTTGATGTTGATGATACTTCTGTCGACTATGCTAATGGTTCAGCTGCAGCTCTTGGTAATGCTATCGCCCAATGCTATATCAATTTTGGCTTACAAGATGGCGCTAACGAACAACAGTTTTACAGTAATCGCCATTACCAATCGGTTAACCCTGCGTTAGCTTTGGGAACTGGGCAGTCGGGTAACCCGACTATTGTTAACTTAAATCGCTGGCAACCTCTTTCTATTCAGGGATATATTGATCAAGCAGGAAACCCTGTTGACGATATGCCTGAATTTCTAAGCCCAGAATGGGGACAAGTTGTTCCATTTTCCTTATCTGCAAATGACAAAACTGTTTTTACCCGTGATGGATTTGACTATCAGGTTTACCATGATCCAGGGATGCCGCCGTTGATAGGTTCAGATACAGCGGATTTATATAAGTGGGGCTTTTCGTTAGTCGCGATATGGTCAGCTCATTTAGATGAGAATGACGGTGTCGAATGGGATATATCGCCAAAAAGTATCGGTAACATTAATAGCTTTCCAACAACCTTTTCTCAATATAATGAGTTTTACAATCAACTTGACGGCGGAGATACCAGTGCCGGTTATATCCTTAACCCAGTAACTAACCAACCTTACCAAGAGCAGATTGTGCCTCGTGGTGACTATGGCCGAGTACTCGCCGAGTTCTGGGCAGACGGTCCTGAGTCTGAAACACCGCCGGGTCACTGGTTTGTCATCCTAAATACCGTTAGCGACCATAATTTACTTGAAAAACGTTGGGCGGGTACTGGCGAAATATTAGGTAATTTAGAATGGGATATAAAAAGCTATTTTGCCATGGGGGGCACTATGCATGACGCGGCAATCGCAGCTTGGGGGATCAAGGGGCGCTACGATTATATTCGACCTGTTTCAGCCATCCGTGCAATGGCCGACCTAGGACAAAGTAGCGATGAGCAATTACCTTCTTATCACCTTAACGGAATTCTTCTTGTCGATGGTTACATCGAACTTGTTGGAGCGAACGATGCATTAGCAGGGGACAATAAACAAAATGTCGGAAAAATTAAAATTTATGGCTGGAAAGGCCCAGATTACATTAACAACCCCGCTACTGATAAAGCCGGTGTTGATTGGATTTTAGCTGAGAATTGGTGGCCTTATCAGCGTCCTTCTTTTGTAACCCCACCTTTTGCCGGTTATGTATCTGGGCATTCGACTTATTCTAGAGCCGCTGCCGAATTAATGACCGCAATGACAGGTTCACGATACTTCCCTGGCGGAATGAGCGAATTTGACGTGGTTGCCAATGAGTTTTTAGTTTTTGAACAAGGGCCAAGTGTCAATATGACCCTGCAATGGGCGACTTATCAAGATGCTTCTGATCAATGTAGTCTGTCACGTATTTGGGGAGGTATTCATCCACCTGCCGATGATATTACCGGTCGCTTAATTGGTGAGAAAATAGGTAAAAATAGTTTTGAGTTTGTACAAGACTATTTTAGTCAATAACCTTTAATGCGACTGCAAATAATAAAAAGAGAATAATAAAAATGTTGGCCATTCAAAAAAACCTTAGTAAATCTTTCTATATGCTATTGAGCCTACCCGCAACAGCGATGGGGTTTGCTTTATCAGTACAGATATCAGCGCTTAGTTGGATATTAACTACTCAATACGGTCTTGATATTCATCAGGTTGGCTTAGTGTGGGCCGCAGGACCGATTGCGGGGATTTTAGGACAAGTTATAGTCGGTATTATTAGCGATAATGTTTGGTTTTGGAATGGCCGTCGCCGTCCGTTTATCCTCATCGGTGGTGTGTTAGCCGCTATGATGTTATTGGCTTTACCCAATATTGATATAGTTTCTTCATCACTTGGCATCTCAGGATTGCTCGGTGTAGCGATTGCTGTTGCGTTAACCTTAGATTTATCGATAAATATTAGTTTTAATCCAACACGCGCCATTATCGCGGATGTAACCCCTGAAGGTGATGCTCGCACTAAAGGTTATACCTGGATGCAAACGGTATCAGGCTCCTTTGGTGTATTGGCTTATGCGGTTGGTGCTACGTGGGGGAACTTTATACTTATTTATTTAGGCGCAGGATTAGTGTTTTTTCTATCAATATTAGCTCCTTTTTTTATTAGCGAACCCAAAGAATTATTAGTAAGTCAACGCGATGTTATTCAAGATAAAGTCTCGTTTAAAATGGTGTTGATGAACATAAAACCCTTGTGGGGCTTCATTATTTACGATATTTATGCGATGGCTTTACAAATATCAGGTATAAAAACCGATCATTACTGGGCTGAAGTTATTGCGGCAATCATTACCTTGTATTTTGTTGTTATTACTTTATTTGCTAAAGAGAGTCGCAGTGATAATAGCATTGGTTTTAGAAAAGTATTAGCCGCTCATTCCTTCAGTTGGATTGGCGTACAAACGATGTTTGTTTTTATTATTGCTTTTCTTCAAGACAAAATGCCAAGTTTGTCAGACGATGATTTAGGCAAAGTTATCGCGATGAGTTTTCTCATTTTAAGTGCAGTGTCTGCTTTATTACCGGCATTTGTGCTTGAACCGATAGCTAAAAAAATAGGACGAGTAAAAACCCATACCTATTGCATCGCCAGTATGGCCGTTGGCTATGGATTAGTCGTCATGTTTGGAGATGTAAAAGAAGTGCTTTACTTACTTATGGCGCTATTAGGAATTGGTTGGTCTGCTATTATTAGTTTACCGTTTGCCATTATGTCTGAAAAGGTTGAACAGTCTCGTATGGGCCTATATATGGGCCTATTCAACTTGTCTGTTGTATTACCGCAGTTGTTAGTTAGCTTAGCGATTGGTTTATTCATCAGTAAAGTTGCCGATAAAAGTGTAGTGTTTCAAATTAGTGCTATTGCACTCGCAATTTCAGCGTTGGCTTGGACGAAAGTACAGGAACATTCAAAAGCTTAATTCAGACAAAGATAACCTTATAAAACGATAAGTATTAAACAACTTATCGTTTTTTGTATCGATTTAATAACAGCAATTAAAGATTCTTTTCGTTTATTTATTAGCCATCTATAGACAAGTACCCCCAATTTAAATTATAAAATGCGCAACGTTATATTTTAGGAATTAAGATGAAAATTTTTCAACCGTTAGCTTTATTATTTTTTTGCTCGGTAATGGCTTTTAATGTTCGTGCCGATATTAATGAAAATACCACCATTAACGACATTCATCAGCAAATGCAAAGTAAACAATTAACCAGCGAACAATTGGTGCAATTCTATTTAAAACGCATTGCGACATATGATGACAAAGGAATGACGCTAAATTCAGTGGTGCAATTAAATAAAAATGCCCTCAAGCAAGCTAAAGCACTTGACCTTTATTTCCTTAAAAGTGGCTTTAAAGGCAGCTTGCATGGTATTCCTATTCTGCTTAAAGACAATATAGATACTACTGATGGTATGGCAAACACAGCAGGCTCAACTGCTTTAGCCAATAATTTTCCAGATGATGATGCTTTTTTGGTTAAACAGCTCAAAGAAGCTGGCGCGATTATCTTAGGAAAAACCAATCTAAGTGAATGGGCAAACTTTCGCTCAACTGCTTCATCAAGTGGTTGGAGCGGTTTATATGGACAAAGTAAAAACCCTTACGATATAACAACTAGTCCTTGTGGCTCTAGTTCAGGTTCTGGTATTGCTGCTGCGGCTCACTTCGCTACGGTAACAATAGGTACTGAAACTGATGGTTCAGTTACTTGTCCTGCGGCAATTAATGGGGTTGTTGGAATAAAACCAACCTTAGGCACCGTTAGTCGCGACGGTATTATCCCCATTGCGCATAGCCAAGATACAGCGGGCCCTATGGCGAGAAATGTAACCGATGCGGTTATTTTGTTAGCGGCAATGGTAAAAGCAGACCCAAGTGATCAAGATGTAATGTCTTCAACGATAGATTACCTCTCACATTTAAAGCTTGATGGTCTTAAAGGTAAGCGTATCGGTATTGCTCGAAATCTAATGGGTTATCATCAAGGGCTAGACAATGTTTTTAGTCAGGCAGTACAAGACCTTAAAAGCCAAGGTGCAGTGATCGTAGACGACGTTAATTTTGAAAACAAAGATCAGTGGGGCGATGCTGAATTTGAAGTGCTGCTTTATGAATTTAAAGACGAGCTTAATAAGTATCTTTCAAAAACAGCACCAGGCATGCCAAAATCACTCAGTGAAATGATTGAATTCAATAAAATAAATGCTGATATTGAAATGAAATATTTTGGACAAGAAATATTTTTGATGGCACAAGCTAAAGGGGAAATTACTGATAAAGTTTATCTTGATGCACTCGCCAAAGCGAAACGTTTAACACAACAAGCAGGCATCGATGCGTTACTTGAAAAGCACAATCTTGATATGATTATTGCCCCAACCACAGGGCCCGCGTGGAAAATTGATTGGGTTAATGGCGACCATTATTTAGGTGCCGCATCTTCTGCTGCAGCAATATCAGGTTACCCTCATATTACGCTACCCATGGGCTATGTACATGGCTTACCTGTTGGCTTATCAATGTTTTCCGGCAAGTTACAAGAAGGTATCTTGATTGAAGCTGCTTTTGGTTATGAACAAGCGACTCAACATCGCGTTGCGCCAAAACTACAGTAATTATCTCTGGTAAATTAATAACAACTAGATGAAGTAAATAATGCAGATGCACGGTCTATAGTTTTAGTACAAACATTTACTTCATATAAGAGTTTATAAAAATTATGGTTAATAACAAAAAATATATACCGGTCATTGTCACTTTGCTTTTCTCTATGCTTTTTATTAACAGCGCTTTTGCCAAGCAGACTTCAATAAACGTTGGGCCTAAAGTGGGTGACAAAGCACCGGCTTTAACGGTAACAGATGCAACAAAATCAGTGGTTAACATTGAGGACTTAACCGCTGAAAAAGGATTAATCATCTTATTTTTTCGTTCAGCTGACTGGTGTCCCTTTTGTAAACGCCACTTAATTGAATTCAATGAATATGCTGATAAATTTAAAGCGTTAGGTTACGGTGTTGCGGCTATTTCTTATGACAGTACTGACATCTTAAACGGTTTCTCTAAGGCGCATCAATTAACTTATCCTTTGTTGTCAGATCAAGCGGCGGCGACGGTAAAAGCCTATGGTATTCTTAATAAAGATTACCAAATGGGCGATGATAATTATGGCATTCCTTATCCTGGTGTTGTGATTATTGACCCTGCAGGGACTATCTTTCATAAATACTTTTTTGAAGGTTATCGCAAACGTGTAAAGTTTATCGATTTATACCAGCAGTTAAGTACCATCAAATAAGCGATAGATTTTAGTCGTATAACAGCCTCTACTTTTTAAAATTTAAGGAATAGAGGCTAAACAATAATAAATAGATAATAATTTAAAAAAATGTTTACTTTCACGTTTAAGCTGTTTATAGTTGTTTTGTTAATTATCCCCCTCTCGTTTATTTAACCTATTATCACTTGTGATTAGTACTTGTGATAATCAATGTTATGTCTTTCCCTTTCACAGTCAGTCATCACTCAAATTACTAAGCCTAAATTGTTGTCTGAGGTTATCAAGATCCATTATTTCTTGATCAGATATTTATAAATATCTAAACGTTTTCACACAGTAATATGGCTTTTATTATTAATGCGCAGCAGCGCAAATTAAAGAGTTTTATTATGTCTTATACATATAAAGGAACGATTTATTCAATTAAATCACCTATTAATTTCATTTCAGTTAACAAACACAATGTTGTTGTTAACGATCAAAATGGTACTAAGTTAATCAAGTTTGGCAATAACACCGATTCTAAATGTTTTTTAGAATGGATATACCAAGCTTAATAACAAGATAAACCCTCAATTCAACACCATGAGTTGAGGCAATGATTTAAGTCGAATCTTAGCGATATAACCACTAAGCTTCGACTAAATCGCTACTTTTACTTCACTTCAATCAATCCCCCTGATTTATCAGATTTGGCTAATCTAGCTACAATATTCTTTGCTAATTTCTCTAAATATTTATTAAATTATATTTATCTACGATATCGATAAATGATTAAGTTATCCTATGTTACGATTTTGATGCTAGGGTGTTTTACTTAGCTATTCATTAGCCGATGGCCCCGCTAACTGATATTAATAAAAATTAAGTTAACCTATTAAGACAAAGGAACAACATAAATGAACAGTGTTAAGCATGATGGTCTCGACTTTATCCCTTCAAAGGTTGTCTGCATTGGCCGAAATTATGTCGAGCATATTGAAGAGCTAAACAATGAAATTCCAGCAGAGCCGGTAGTTTTTATTAAGCCTAACTCCGCCATTTCTAATGAGATAGAAAGCCATCAATTTGATGAAATACACTATGAAGGTGAGATCAGTTTTATTATTAAGAACAATAAAATCTCTGGTATAGGCTTTGGCTTAGATCTGACAAAAAGAAAGCTTCAAAATGTGCTTAAATCAAAAGGTCTACCTTGGGAGCGAGCTAAAGCTTTTGATAAATCGGCCGTATTTAGCAACTTTGTCAACTGTGATGGCGATTATAAAAGTTATAAAATGGAGTTATTTATAGATAACCTTCTTATACAATTCGCTAATTACCCACTGATGATCAACAAACCTGAAATGTTAATCACAGATATACAAAGTTTCTTAACCCTTGAAGATGGAGATATTATTATGACTGGCACGCCTAAAGGTGTGGGCATTATAAATTCGGGTCAGTTATTTACCGCTAAAATATATAAAAATGAAGAAATTATTATTGAACAATCTTGGCTTGTTCAATAACTTTATAGGCGCTAAATAAAAAGGGCCATTAAATATAGCGCGACTAAAATAAGATGAACGCTTTAATTAGTCGCCCTCCAACGCTGCCTCATCGTTAAGGAAGGTTCATTAATAAAGTTGTTTTATGGCGAAAGGGACGTCATATCGACCTTGTTTAGCGTATATCACTTTATAAAACTTCCTTCATCTATCGATAGTGCATAAGACTTATACTCCATGTCAGATTTTAAAATATGTTTAGCTAGCCAGCTATAAAGAAATATCGCTATTTTATGATGTATATCGATATTATAATGTGTGAGTTTTTCTTCTAGTAAATGAAATTTATTTCTTAGCTCAGCGTGCTTTCTTATATGATCTTCAGTGTCAGGATGATTCGGTAAGTTAAATGATTTCATTAGCCATTTTCTTTGTGTTGAGCGTTATGTTGATTTTTTTGTTTGAATGCTAACAACCACTTTTCAAAATCACTCGCACTTAGAGGTTTACTATAAAGAAAACCCTGATGGTTGCTACAGCCTAACTCACACAACTTATCTGCTTGTTCTTGCGTTTCTATACCTTCAGCAATGAGGCTAACGTTGAAGGTTTTCGATAGCAAAATTAATGCCATTACTATTGCTCTGTCTTCTGGACAATTTACAATATTATCAACAAAGCATTTATCAATTTTTACATTATCAATAGGTAAACTTTTTAAGCGTTGTAACGAAGAATAGCCAGTACCAAAATCATCAATTGCGATTTTGACTCCTAATTCTCTCAAAGCCACCAAAATAGCAGTGTGATGATTATTATCTTCAGAAAAAAGAGATTCAGTGACCTCAAGTTCAATAGCATTACCAGGGATCATCTCCTCTGTTAATACTTTTTGTACCTGAGCAAAAAGATCATTGCGATCAAACTGTCGCAATGAGATATTAATCGCCATAACCCCAGTAAACAAATTATTAATTCTCCACACTCGTAATTGCCGGCATGCGCTTTTTAAGACAAAGTGGCCTAGCTCTTTAATAGCTCCGTTTGCTTCTGCTATTGGAATAAAAAGGGCGGGTGATATAATCCCCTGCTCAGGGTGAATCCATCTAAGTAAGCATTCGATGCCATAAACTTCACCATTATCAGCATTTATTTGTGGTTGATACCAGACTTCAAACTGTTTATTTTCAATTGCTTGATAAATTTCTCTATCAAGTTCCATCCTACGTTTAATTAACTCTTTTTCTTTAGTATCAAATAATGAATAATAATTTCCTCCTGACTTTTTTACTTTCATCATAGCAACATCAGCAAATGAAATAAGCTCTTTAACATCAAGTGAATCTAAAGGAAATGTACTTACACCAATACTTATCGTTGTTTTAAACTCACCAAATTTGGTCTTAAAAGGTTTTTCAAAAAGGGATAATATTTGTTCACAAATTTTATCTAAATTTCTTAGTGACTTTTCTCCCTCAACAACAACTATAAATTCATCACCACCACTTCTTGCTATAATGTCATTGTCACGTAATTTAGCATTAAGCCTATTTGCGACACTCTTTAATAACTCATCTCCTACTTCGTGTCCTAGAGAATCATTAATAGATTTAAACCTGTCTAGATCACAAAAAAGCACAGCAAAGTAAGTGGGGGTTTCACGATGAAGTTCAGATAAATGTTCAAGTTTTTCAAATAATAGATGTCGATTAGGTAAGCTAGTTAATGTGTCGTGATAGGCATGAAAGTGAACTTCTTCTTCAGATTTTTTTCGACTGGTAATATCGGTAAACTGACAAATATAATTAGAAATGTGACCGTTACTGTCTTTGATACTGCTTATATTTAACCACTCAGGGTAAATTTCACCATTTTTTCTTTTATTCCAAATTTCGCCTTGCCAACCCCCTTCATTAATAAGCTTTTGCCAAAATTGTTTATAAAAATATTTATCTTGTTTTCCAGAGCTTAGGATAGCTGGGGTTTTCCCCCAAACTTCTTCTTGCGTATAACCGGTTATATGAGAAAAACCTTTATTGACTATTTGTATATAACCTTGATTATCAGTCACTACAATCGCTTCATTGGAGTGGTTAAAAATTTGTTCAATAATAGAAATATTAGATTTAGTAATATCGTTATAATTAGTTGCTTTAAAAAAGAGTAATGTTTGTTCTTCGTTATTTTTTGTTAAAGAAAAAAAACAAACGTCTACAGGAAGCTGTCTGTTATCTTTTTGCTGTAAAGTTGAGCTGAAGTGACCAAAGTCAGGGTTACTGTTATTTTGCTGAACTTTATCTGCAGAAAACTTGTGTATTTTATCAATTGAATAACCGAGTAAGTCGGTCTTATCAAGCCCTGTCATCAGTAAGTATTCAGTGTTTACTGCTACTAATATGTAGTTAGCATTTAATGTTAGAATACCCGCAGTTATTTCGTCTTTCATTAACGCTTTGTCCAAATAGCCCATATTTCATATTCCCTCATTAACAACATAGCGTGTCAGCATTATTAGTTGTTTTATAATCTTAGTTAAAATTAAGTAAAAAGCTCGTTTTTATGAAATTTATTTAACAACAATATGCGAGATAATGACTATAGTTAACTAAACCTTATCAGATGCTTAAGTTATAAATACCAATAATACACCTAAAGACTATATTCCTTTGTCGAGGGGGCGGGATCATAGGCTAATCCAAGTGTGTTATAGCTCTTATTGATAAATTCAGCCTTTGTGTGATAAAACATTATAAGTACTTTAATTTTTTAGTGAAATTTGTAACCTTTATCTTGCGTGTAACATCTAAAATAGTATCAAAAGTTAACGGGGAAGCCCTTCGATCGCGTTAATATAATCATTTCCTTATAACTGAAGACTTTATGAACAATGAACCACTAGAAAAACCTTATTCAGATTTACGTCTTGCGGCTATGGCGCCTAATACATTGCTGGGCACAATGCTTAAAATTACCGGGCCTTTTTGGGATAAGTTATTAGGGATAAGTAAACTGCGCAGGGTTTATGAGTCTTGTGAATTATCTGGATTAAACAAACAAGAATTTTCACAAAAATTACTCAATGGTTTAGGTGTTCAGGTTTCTGGTATTAATGGTGTTTTGGCAAAAATACCGCAACGTGGCCGTTGTATTATTGTCTGTAACCATCCTTATGGCATGATTGAAGGGGTTATTATTGCGTATTTATTAACCGAGGTTCGTGCTGATACTAAGGTCATGGCAAACGTCGGTTTAACAATATTTAAAGAAATTAAAGATTACTTTATCTTTGCTAATCCATTAAAGCCTAAAGCTTTGATCAATGGCTTGGCAATAAAACAATGTTTTCGACATCTCGAAAAAGATGGCTTGTTGGTCATATTTCCTGCAGGGCGTGTTTCTTTTTTTCAAGCGGATAAACAACGAATTGCCGATGCTGATTGGAATCGACTCGCAATTAAGCTTGCCACAAAAACCGACTCGCCTATCTTACCTGTTTTTATATCAGGTGCTAATAGCAAACTTTTTCATAATATGGGGAGAGTTTATTATCGTTTTCGACTACTAATGTTAGCGCATGAAATGTTTAAATTACAAGCACATAACATCGCTTTAAAAACCAATAATCTGCTCACCATAAAGCAACTTAATGAATTTAATGGTACTAAAAGAATGAATGATTTTGTCCGCTTACAATGCTATTTAAACGATGATAACTATTTTAGCCCTTGGCTTGAGCATGAGCAAAGAACATCATTTGAAGCGGTTATTCCTATGGTGGATAAAAAAGTAATGAAAAAAGAGCTTGCTCAACTGCCTGAAATACAACACTTATTAGATTTTAAATCATTCTCTGTCTATTATGGTTATCAACAACAAATTCCACATTGTGTAGAAGAAATTACTCGATTACGGGAAATAACGTTTAGAACTTTAGATGAAGGGAGTGGTGAAGCGTGCGATACCGATAAATTTGATGCAACGTACATGCATTTATTTATTTTTGATCATAAAAATGAAGAGATTATTGGTGCCTATCGAATAGGACAGACCGACCTTTTACAAAAAAATGGCGATGTATCAAAACTTTATCTTGCGCAAATGTTTGATTTTGCGCCTGAGTTTATTAATCAACAACAACCTTGTTTAGAAATGGGCCGCTCATTTATCATTGCTGCGCACCAAAACAGTTTTCATGGCTTACTGTTATTATGGAAAGGCATTGGCGCTTTTGTCTGTCAAAACCCACATTACCGAACATTGTATGGCACGGTATCATTAAGCAAACTATATGATCCTCGCTCAGTTGCCTTAATTGATGAAATTATGGTGACAGATAAAGAGGGCGTTAGCGCTAAAAAATCCTTTGCCGGGCAACTTCATCCAGAAGTAAAAGATTTTATTAGCGCAGCACCTGTCTCTTTAAATCAGTTGTCGGCATTAGTGATGGGCATCGAAGAAGACGGTAAAGATGTTCCGGTATTATTGAAACAATATTATAAGTTAGGGGCTAAATTTCATTGCACGGGCATAGATGTTAATTTCAATGACACGCCAGGCTTGTTGCTCAGTGTTAATTTACCAGCAGCACCTGACAAGCTATTAAAACTTTATTTAGGTTCATCTAAAACCGCGTATATAAATTATGATAAAAGTGATGAGTTAAGTGCCATTTGAGAATAATAAATATTAAGCGAATTCAATGCTCTCTTCTTTTGGAGACAAAACTGTGTGAGATTTTTGTAAAACATTATCAAAGTACTCAAAACAAATTTCACTTTCTTTAGCGAGACAAGTTTTTATTGATAAGTGAGATATACTGACTGTTCTCGCATCTTCTCTTTGCATATTAACCGCATATTTACCGTCTTTTTCTGTCGAAAAATGAAAATCTTTGTGTTGCTTTGATAATAATTCTTTACCATTAACAGACTGTTCAAAGCGATATTTTCTCTTTTGGCGCACGTCAATAAAATCAAGACTTGATGATGTTATCGGTAAGTCAGCCTTACCATCAACGCTTACCTCAATCAGTTGCTTACCATTCCACTTTACGCAGTGAATTTTTGGTTTTTTAATCGATAAATCTTCAGGGAAAATGCACAGTTGAAAAGGTTGGAAAACCTTTAGGTCCATCGTTTCTAATTGCTCAATAACACTCGTTTGGTTTTGCAGTAAAGAAAGAATAAGTTGTCCACGACTGATCACGTTATCGTGATTATTAGCCGGTGCTTGATAATTATTTAATAAAGCGAGCGATAAGCCTTTTTTGCTGACAGCTATCCATGTACCCGCACCAACAGGGTCTACGGGATAAATGGCGCCACTTATTGGATAATATTTAGGGGGAATAGCTAACAAGCGAGAACGTTGTTCATCACGATTGAAAAATAACTCATAACCATTATCATTGAGTAAATACGTTAACGTGCACATTTAATTAATCACAGATAAAAGTTTATTTTTACTTTTAGCATCAGTAGATTGTTCATTACACTGTCTTAAAAAAGTTGCTGTAGCAGGCGCCAAGCCAAAATCTTGGGGTAATTCGGTTGCTTGTAGCGCATTTTTTTGAGCAAAAGTTATCTGAGCAATCATCGCATAGTGATGAGTAGCATGGCTACCGACAAAAACTAATTCTCTAGCAACAGAGGTTTGTAGTTTTTGTATGTTTTTATTGGTTACCGATACTTCTGTCGCTAATGTTATCACTTGATTGAGCTTGTCTTCGGACATGCCTTGAATCCAATTAGCTATTTCATTTAATTTAGCGATAGCAAGTTCAGGAGATAACTCTATTTGGCCACCACGCATCCTAAGATCATAGTTAATCAACTTATTTTCAATACCTGACATTATCGCTAAATAATGATCAATAATATGCCGCATATGGGTGCCTGCAGAACTGATAAAGTTAGGTTGAACGATTTGTGTATAATTTTTTTTAGAGACAGTATTAAGATACAACTGACCTTGTTCAATAATTTCCAATTGACTGATGATCATTCTTTTTTAAATTTCCAATAGTAGAATTAATAAAATGAACTATTTAGACGTTCGACTCTTTAAGATAGCTTGTATAAGATCTTCTGGGACCTCTGGGCCCTGCTCTGCTTTAATAAACCCTGTTTGAGAAAGACGAATGGCATTTTTATAGCCCTCTAAGTAATCTCTGCATTCTGGGCACATACTTAAGTGCAGTTTAAATTTAAAGCTTTCAATGTAAGATAAATTACCGCCATGAAAATCATATAGAAAATTGTCAACCTCTTCGCAGGTCAACATACCTGGCATGTGCTGGGCTATTAATCGCTTAATCATTAACATATCAGTTTACCTTCCAATTTTTTTCTGCGTTCTTTATGTCTTCCTGTTCTAAAATAGTTTTTAAAAGTAACCTAGCTCGGTGTAATTGAGTTTTCACTGAAGCTTCAGATATTGCTAAAATTTCAGCCGTTTCTTTGGTACTTAGTTCTTGGATGTCTCTAAGCAGTAAAACGTTACAATATTTCTCAGGAAGTTGGTAAATAATATTATTAAGCGATAATTTTTCTTCACCTTTTTCAAATAGCATTTCAATATTATTATTTAGGTTATCGTTTAAGCTATGGCCTAAATTATCGGCAAATTGCGTACGCTCTCCATAGTCATTGTATTGCTGATAAAATGTTTCTATTGAGGTAGTGTTTTGCCTTTTTCTTTGTCGAAGCATCATTAGCGCTTCATTTACCGTAATACGGTGCAGCCAAGTCGACAGGTTTGAATTTTTTTTAAAAGAGGTGATATTGTTAAAAACTTGAATGAAGGCTTTTTGTAAACACTCTTGTGCATCGTCATCGGTGGAAAAAAAGCGCCATGCAAGGGTATACATTTTTGCGCTGTATTGACGTACTAATGCCTCGTAAGCGAAAGCATTATTATTGATCAGCTTCTCAACTAGTTCATCTTCTTTATCGATATCTTGGCTTAAAGTAGCGGAAGATTGTTTTTTCAAAAAAGTTGTAACCTTTTTAATTTTAGCGCATCAACTAACTAAGTTAACGAATAATTAATTGAAAATCACTATTTAATTTTAAGGCTGTTTTTTTAGTGTCATTAATGTTCACGATAATAGTAGCAGCCGTTACGGTACCTTGGGATGATGGCTGGTAAGCGATAACAGACCCAAGTGCACCTTTACCCATGAAAGAGTTATTGACCTCTAATAAATTAGTTATCGTAAAAGAAGTACTACAAAGCACGCTCATTATGATTATATAACGCTAAGCGGCAGTGTGGTGATGTTAAATAACGGTATTGCGTTTTCTGTAACCTGTTACTATCCGTCTTATTTATTATGGGTGGACTTTAACTGATAATAGGTAATAGGTAATAGATAAAAAGTGTTAACAGGCTTAAAGTAAAATTGCTTACGGGCACTTGATTACAGCAATTGAGTTGAAATATAAGATACTCTACCTTGTCTCTATTGCGTAATATAAAGCATTGTTATTGAGTCATCATAAGTCCCTGCAACTTACTTTTGCATTTCATGGCTTGCATAAATTTTTTCTATTGAGCCATTTTGTTTTAATTCTTTGATCACTTTATTTACCGCATCTTTTAGTGACTTGTCTTTAAAAGCCATATTCGAGTAGGTAAAGGGCCATAAATAATGTACGGTAAAATTGTTACGGGCTATGCTCGCTTCATCACTATAATATTTATTATTTAAATCATACCAAAATACGTTGATATCACCGACTCTAATCACCTTTTCTCCAGAAAGCATCAGTTGAGTGGTCTCTTTAGGGTGGGCATGCTCTGAATATTTTGTATTTTCTTTTGCTATATTCTTAAATTGTTCACCAAGCAGCTCTGTAGCTCCTTGGTATGCGGCAATAGACTTTCCTTGCAAGTCACTTATATTATTAATAATTAACTGAGCTGACTTTTTCGAAACTGCTACATCTCTAAAGCGAAACACTGGCTCTGATAAGTAGGCTTTTACTTTTGAACTGGGAAAAATATTAGAAGCAACATCAATTGACTTACCATAGTTAATTTCATGTAAGATCCGGTTATTACTCATGGGGATGTATTGCACTTTATATTGTGGCAGCTTTTTGAATATTTCATCAATGATTTCAACAAATAAGCCTTGTGTGCCTTTTTCAATAAAATAAGGAGGAAAGTTACCGACACCCACTTTTATGACTTGCTGCGCCGTTGACACCGTTGAGAATAAAAGTAGATAGGTAAAAAGTAGGCCGCTTAATATTTTTGACATGAATATAACACCACAACTAATTGTTCATTGATTAAGAGTGTAGTTAAATAATAGTAAATAAGGTAATTTAAATCTGTTGATATTATTAATCTTTTATTAATAGATTACAGCAAGTTTTAGGCTTTTAGTTGGCGGTGAATCATAATCGCGTGCATCATACTAAGCCGCGTTTATTCTCTTAATCGCGGGATCTGCTGCCGACATCATTCAGTGATTTCTTATCAACTAAAATAAACTCGCTATTTAGTCTGCCATTGCCCTATAAAGCTTAGCTATAACAGCGTAGGATAACACTACTTTAGATAAAAACTTAGGTTTGCACTTCAGGTGCACTAACATAAATAATTATGCAACTAACAGCAAAAGCATCACTTACTAACGCTTTACTTATTTCTATTTGCACACCGCACTTTAAAGGTGATGAAGCAACAGAATCACTTGCAGAGCTTGCGCGCTTAGTGACAACACTTGGCTTCAAAGTGGTTGGCACTCAATCTCAAAAGCAGAGTTCGACTAAGAAAGTTAATGTACTGGGCTTGGGGAAATTAGCTGAAATAGCTCACCTTACGGGTAACCAGGGTGTCGTTGAAGGCTTAGATGACGCTGATGATTTACTCGATGAAACTGACATTTCTGCTGTGCCTTCAGATATCCCATCAGAAAACCTGCCTTTTGGTTGTGCAGATGTCGTGGTCTTCGATTGTGACTTAAGTCCATCTCAACTGCGTAACGTCGAAAATCAGTTAGGCGTAGAGGTGTTTGATCGCACCGGTATTATTATTGAAATATTTAGTCGTCATGCGCGTACTAAAACAGCAAAACTACAAGTTGAAATTGCTCGTCTTAATTATGTAGCACCACGACTTCGTGAAACATCATGTGGTGATAAAGAACGTCAGATGGGTAAAGGTGCAGGTGAAACAACGCTTGAACTTAACCGCCGAGCAGTACGCGACCAATTAGCCGACCTTAAACGCGAATTGGTCAGTGTTCAACATGAAATGAAAGGCCGACGTACTCAACGTTCTGAGCTTTTTTGTGTGGCATTGGTGGGATATACCAATGCGGGTAAATCATCAATGATGCGAGCGATTACCGGTAGTGATGTTGTTGGCGAAAACAAACTTTTTGCAACACTTGATACCACAGTTCGTGCACTATACCCAGCCACACAACCACGGATATTAGTGTCAGACACGGTTGGATTTATTAAAAAGTTGCCGCACGATTTGGTTGCCTCATTCCATTCAACCTTAGCCGAAGCTCATGATGCTTCGTTACTCTTATATGTGGTTGATGCTTCGGATGCTTCCTTTCGTTCACAACTCGATGTTGTGCACGAAGTACTGGCAGAAGTCGGTGTTGAAGACAGTAAGAAATTACTGGTACTCAACAAATCTGATCAACTTAGTATTGAGCAACAACAAGCACTGATGGAAGAGTTTCCTGATGCTATGATCACCTCTACTCGAAATCCTCTTGATATCACTAAGCTGCATAAATATATTGTTAACGCAGCGCAGGACGATATGATTGAAGATGAGATTATTATTCCTTATACCGCTAAAGGTATCATAGGTGAAATTCGATCGAGCATGAGTGTTACCAAGGAAGACTATGAGTATAGTCACATTAAACTTACAGTACGCTCAAACGCGATTGATTTAGAGAGATTAAAAAAGCGCATGCAGAACTTATAAAGTGATGGCTGTGCTGTTCATTAATTTGAGCAATGTCTGTGGTGAACCCGGTGATTTATTGCTGAGTCATTAATGTTCTAGGATTATACATGGATAAATATTTAAAAATCTAAGGTTTCTCTAGTGAATCAGTATGGTGTTCGAAGGTTAATTCATTTAAGTTATTTCAATTAATTAACTATTGGCTCTATACTGATTTTATTTTCAAGCCACTTTATCTGTGTGGCTTCATGGTCACGCTTAAAAGCATAGTTTTTATTGGCGACTTCAATATTTACACCCGAAAGTATTGACTGATAAGCTGTTAGCTCAAAAATCGCTAAATGCTCATTGATATTATTCGCTTTTTCTAGCCATTCTTTATTGAGTTTACCTAACAAGTATAAGTGCTGCTTTAATGCATGGGTAATACGATTTATCTGTTTAGTATTTTCGTTATCTAGGTCGTTAGCCTTTCGTAATAATTTATATATTCTAGGTAAGCGCCTAATTATTTTATAGTTTGCTTCGTCTGCACTTATTCTTAATTCTTCGACAGTTTTGGGCCAATAATTGAAATTTAAATAGGTCATTGCGCCACAAGCTGAACCAAGAGTGCCTATATGAACGAAACCTCCTGCGAGTACATGGCTACCAAACAACTTTCCATCCGCTTTGTCATTAGCGATATTACCCACCCATAAATCACCTTCAACTGTAATGTGGCTATGAGAAATATATTGTGTAATGTTAATATCTTTTTTACAAAAAAAATCGACATATTGTGCAAACTGCGCGCTAATATCTCCATCTGCTTTGATCACTGTACTGTTTTTTAACTTATTTTTGTCTGATATTTGTCGACCAATAATGCCCAGTGCAATCGATATATTGCCGCCTGCAGAAATTGAAGCGGTTTCAACTAACCCACCAATGACGATGTCTTCAGTTGCGGATAATTGCATACCTTCACAAACATTGCCTTGCACATAAATAGAGCCATCAAAACGAATGTTTCCGGTGCCAACATCTATATTTTCAATTTCCAGTAACTTATGCACAGCGACACTATTATCTAAATACTTGGGCATACCATCAATAGCAGCAACAAGAATGTTGTTGTTTTCATCTAAAAAAGAAGAACCTTCAGACTCCTCTAAAAAACATGTTTCACCTGATACTGCATCTATAGCCGCTCCGGTTACATCAAAGCCTTTAACACCATCGGTTGGTGGTATTAGCTTAGCTAATTTTTTACCTGCTTTTACATGAATTAAATTACCTAATTCACGCATATCTACATTGCCATTTTCGAGCTTCTTAGGACACATAATTTGCTCTGCGGGGTTATCGACTAAATATTTTACGTAACCATCCTTTCCATTTCTGCTCATTTTACCTTTTGCTATTTCGGTAGATATACTTTTACCTCCTTGAAGTAACTGCCCCTCTTTTACAATATTGATGATGTTTTCTTTAATGATACCCTTGGTTATATTGTTTTCTTTTAATACATTAATAACATCAGTATTTTCAATGGTTTTACCACCATAAGCTGCGGTAAATTCTAATGTAGCTAACATATTTTCAGGCCCCAACGTGACCTTTAAATTCGCATCAACAGCATTTGCTATGATTGAACTTATACCTGTCGTCGTTTTTGATTCATCACTCTCATCACTTTTAGCCACTTCTGCTAGTAGTAACTCCATCGCCCCGTCAATCAGTAAAAAAGTAGAATATGTAGATAATTTGAATGTTGTTTGTAGTTTTTTTAAGTTAGCTTTTGGCTGTCCTTTAACAGGCGTGATGGTCATTAATAAATCTTTATCTTCGTTTTGAAGTGTTAATTTTATATCACACATATATTCTTCATTGATTTGTCTGCATTAATATCAACTTTATCATTTAAATTGAGGTTAATTGCTAATAAATAAGGTGTTTACGGCTACTGCTGTAATATTGTTTATTATTTGAATACTAATAAATTCAGCCTGTTCACTGAATTGACAAGATTAAAGTTTATCGACTCGTTTTAATCTTTCAATGCGTGTTTTTTAGTCTGCTGTCACTGTACACCTAACTAACCATACGTTGATAGGTTTTATTATGTTTTATAAGTATTTACATAGATTTTCTAGGAAAAGCAACTACTATTAAAGGACGAAATCTCATAGGTTTGATTAATGGAAATAGTATTAAACACTTTCATCGCAAGGCAAGCGATTTTAGATATAAATCTTAAAACTATCGGTTATGAATTACTCTTTAGAGACCGTTTAGAGAATGTATTTAATGGGGATTCTCCAGAAAAAGCAACCTCAAAAGTTATACTTCAAAACCATATATTGGGTGATTTAGCCGATGTTTGCCTTGGAAAATTGGCCTTTATTAATTTTGATGAGTTTACCTTATTACAAAAGTCGCCTTTGCTCTTTAACCCAAAAAATATCGTGGTTGAAATTATTGAAACAGTTAACATCTCTGATGAACTCGTTTTCAATGTTGCTCAACTTCATAAAAAGGGTTATGTCATTGCGTTGGATAATTATAATTTCGAAAGTAAATGGGAAGTGTTTTTTCCATATATCTCTATTATTAAAGTTGACATTGAACAGGTTACTTTCACTCAAATAGAAGGGCTGAAAAAACGCCTATTATCAACTAATAGTCGTATAAAAATAATTGCTGAACGCATTGAAACGAATCAGCAGTACCAACAATTTAAAGCGCTAGCTATAGACTATTATCAAGGCTACTTTTTTCACAAACCCGAGATAAAGTCCGGCACGTCTATATCTCCTCTAAAAATTAATTTAATTCAACTTTTTTTAGAAGCTTACAAACCACACTTAGACTTCAACCAACTGACTGAAATTATTAGCCGTGATGTAACGTTAGTTAGCGGTATATTAAAGTTGGTAAACAGTGCCGCAGAGTGTGGCAATATTGAAATTACCTCTATTAAGCAAGCTATTACCTATTTGGGAACAGATAAAATAAAGCCGTATGTTGCAATTATATCAATGTCAGCATTATCATCTGAAAGTTCACCAGAACTTTTTATCGAGTCTTTAGTACGCGCTAAAATGATGGAACTCATAACGAAAGAAAAATCATTCAGTCACCTTAATGAAAAAGCTTTTCTAACCGGAATATTGAGTAATTTAGATGCCATATTAAATTTACCCATGGCAGATATTGTAAAGAGTTTTCTTTTTTCATCAGATATCAAACTGGCGTTATCTGAGCAACAAGGTGAATTGTCAGAACTATTAACATTGGCTAAGCATTATGAAGTATCAACGAGTAAGCGTGTTACTCGTTGTATTGGCAGTAATAAAATTTCTGAAACTAGACTGTTAAATTGTTATTACGACGCATTAAAGTGGGGGATGAACATCTTTTAAGGTGGTAGCCCTTTGACATTTTATATCACTAGCAACTTTATCCTTAAATATTATGAGTTCAAGGTTACAGTGGCTAAACTTACGAATAACACTAACAACTAATTTTGAGAATGTCTTGCCAGTTACTCGTGGTTACCTTTGTGTTGTTGGCTTAAAAGTGTTTTTTCATTTACCTAGCCGCTAATTTTGGGGATGTATTGCCAGTTACTCGTGGTTACCTTTGTGTTGTTGGCTTAAAAAGTGTTTTTCATTTGCCTAGCAACTAATTTTGGGGATGTCTTGCCAGTTACTCGTGGTTACCTTTGTGTTGTTGGCTTAAAAAGTGTTTTTCATTTGCCTAGCAACTAATTTTGGGGATGTCTTGCCAGTTACTTGTGGTTACTCTTGTGTTGTTGACTTAAAAAGTGTTTTTTCATTTGTTTAGCAACTAATTTTGGGAATGTCTTGCCAGTTACTTGTGGTTACTCTTGTGTTGTTGACTTAAAAAGTGTTTTTTCATTTGTTTAGCAACTAATTTTGGGTATGTCTCGCCAGTTACTCGTGGTTACTCTTGTGTTGTTGACTTAAAAAGTGTTTTTTCATTTTTTTAGCAACTAATTTTGGGTATGTCTCGCCAGTTACTTGTGTACTGTGGACTTAAAAAGTGCCGTTTCATTTGCCAGGAGTCTGATTTTCCCTCTGCGCCCAAGGTCAATGTCCCCTTACCGTAACGACTATTAATACTATCAAGACAATTCATTAGTATTGGGTTTGAATGATCAGATAAAAATAAATCAGCTTGTTGATGTTGTCTGCTTTCCAAGGCGATTGCACCGACACCACAACGATAAAAATGCACACCGGGTATAAATATTTCAGCGAGTATTAAACTGACCGCTGTAGCAATATCACAACTATTATCTGTTGCTAAAGGAAAAGTATAAACCATTGTTTGTTTATAATAATTTTCATCATGGGGGGAGCTTGAAGCGAACACGAGCAGTTTTTTGATAAGTGAAGATTGACGCCTTACTTTTTTAGCGACTATCGTACTATGGGTAGTTAAGGCTGCTTGTAATGTATGTATATCTACAATACGTTGACCAAAACTACGTGTAGAGAATATTTCCCGTTTAGGTGCTTTTACATCATCCCAGCTTAAACAGCTAATCCCCTTTAATTCGTTAACCGTACGTTCAGTGATAACACTAAATTGCTTGCGCATAATTTTAGGGCACTGCATTGATAATTGATGAGCTGTGCTAATATTTTGCTGTTTTAGTCGCTGAGATATTTTATTACCAATACCCCAAACCTCATTTACCGCCATTTTTTCTAATATTTCTTTCGCACTTTGCGCGTTATCAATAATGGCAACACCCTGGTAACCGTCAAGTTTTTTAGCTGCATGATTTGCTGCTTTAGCTAAGGTTGATGTTGTGCCAAAGCCAACTCCCACCGGTAACCGGGTTTCTTTCCAAATAGCACGTCTTATTTCATGGCCGTATTGGTGCCAATCTTTAATAACGCCACTATAGTTTTTAAAATGTAAAAATGACTCATCAATTGAGTAAATATATTGGTCATCACAATACCTAGCAATAACATTCATCATTCTTTCACTTAAGTCAGCATATAGCTCGTAGTTGGAAGAGCGTACCACTACACCATGCTTATGTAGTAAGTCCTTTATCTGAAAATAGGGGGTGAATTTTGGAATACCCAGCCGTCGAGCAATAGGACAAACAGCACAAATGCAGCCGTCGTTATTCGTTAAAACAACAACGGGCTTGTTTCTTATGCTCGGGTCGAAGACTTTTTCTGCGCTGGCATAAAAAGATACTGCATCAACTAATGCATACATGCGGTTAATTCAGGAGCTTGATGATGGAGTCGAATAGAGCGAGTAACAATACCTTCTAATTGAAAGTCGTCTTCGGGCTTGATGCTAACTGGCGCAAAATCTTTAGACGCTGATAACAGCCGAGCTTGCTTTTTATCAATCAACTTACAGACAAAGCAGCCATTGTAATTTGCCACGATGACATCACCATTTCTGGCGGTGAGTGAGCGATCAACGATAAGTAAATCACCATCAAAAATGCCCACACCCTGCATGGACTCACCAGATGCTTGGCCAATAAATGTGGCATTAGGATGCCTAATAAGAAGTTTATCTAATGATAACCCCAGTTCTTTATATTCGGCTGCGGGTGATTCAAACCCTGAAATACCTGCTTCAATGTAAATAGGAATAACTTTCATTACTTAAATCTCACCTGTGTTTTTATACAGTATAGTTTCTAAGTTGATTATTGAACAGAATAATTTAACATTGCTTACGAGTAATGATTACTTTCATTTTGAAATATAGCCGTTAAAATCAGCGCTGCATAAATTTATAGGGTTAACTTAGATGCATGAAAATGCCAATTCGTTAGTGGTACTTGATTTTGAAACCACAGGACTATCACCCAATCAAGGTGATAGAGCGATAGAGATAGGTGCGGTTAGAATTGTAGACGGTAAGGTTACCGATAAATTTCAATCATTAATGAATCCTGGTTTTAGGATCAGTGGTTTTATTGAGCAATACACCGGAATATCTAATCAGATGCTTGCTAAGGTCGGCTCTTGTGGTGAAGTGATGGCACAATTTGCCGATTTTCTGGGTGACGATAATTTACTTGCCCATAATGCTTCCTTTGATCAAAAATTCTTGGACGCTGAGCTTAATAACATTAATCGAAAATACTTTGGGCAATTTATTTGTTCGTTACTTGTCTCTCGCAGAATCAATATAGACGCACCTAATCATAAATTAGGTACGCTTATTCGTTATAAAAATATTCCATCAGATGGGGCTTTTCATCGGGCGTTATTTGATGCTGAGATGACGGCAAAATTGTGGTTGTTGATGCTTGATGATATTGAAGAAAAAATTAACCACGAGTTTGTACCTTTTGCATTAATACAGAAGTTATCAAAGACAGCAAAAAGTGACGTAAGTAAGCTGTTAACTAAATGGTAATTTATCTTGTTGGTTTTTAATTTTTTATCTCAGGTATACTCACAGTTTAACGTTTATTAGAGTTAACATTATCGACTATCCAGATAAAAAAGCCCCAGAAGAAATAGATCCCATACTGCCTTCTATAGCTGTATCAAATTTACAGCTTAAAATAGCTACTTTTAATTTGTTTAATTATCTTGAGCCGCCCAATGCTTTCTATGAATTTGAACGAATTTATAGTGCTGAGCAGTGGCGTAAAAAGCAACATTGGATTGCTGAATATTTACGTGAATATCAACCTGATATTATTGGCTTCCAAGAAGTCTTTAGTCCTGAGTCTCTAGAGCAATTAGTTGCAGAGCAGGGCTATTGTTATTTTGCCGTGGTTGATGAACCACAAGTGATAGATGATTTTATTTATAAACGTCCTGTTGTTGCCATAGCATCTCGTTACCCTATTGTTGAAGTTACTGCGGTAAAAGCAAACACTGAACTTGCACTATCATTAGGTTTAACTGATAAATTCTCTTTTAGCCGAAAAGTGTTAAGGGCAACAGTTGATGTGCCTCATATGGGTAACTGTGATTGTTATGTTGTGCACTTTAAATCTAAGCGCTCTATGATTGAAGTCGATGATAAAAATATAAGTCGTACACCAGAGCAAACCATTATTGAAAGCCTAAAAGCACAAGTGGCAGGTGGTTGGGGCTCAACGATACAACGTGGCAGTGAAGCGGCGTTATTAATGATTGAAATAATAGCGCGGCGTGAGACTACCGGTCAGCCAATGGTATTAATGGGCGACTTCAATAATACCTTAACTGATGGTGTGCTAAGTCATCTACTGACTAACACCCTACGCTTTGTTTCGGCCATTGACCGTGATGCCTATCTTGCTAAATATTGCTTGCAAGATGCTTGGGATTTATTTCAAGTTGCAGTGAAAAATGAAACTCATCAAGAGGAAAAAATACAGCGCACTCCGACACATTATTTTGGTGCGAGCAGCTCAGTACTTGATTATATATTATTATCATGTGATTTTGACGCTAGTTATCACGATAGTCTTTATCAGGTCAGTGCGTACGACACCTATGATCGACATTTAATTAATCCTATCTTTGAACGAGATGGCGAAAGTACCGATCACGGTATTGCCTTGGTTACACTAACGTTAAGATCATAAATTAGTCAAAGACCCAAATAAAAAAGGCTCCCAAAGGAGCCTTTTTTATTGGTGATACTGAATTTACGTTTTTTTACGTTGCGCTTTAATTGCCAAACCAAAAAGTGCTAGAGCGAATAACCACAGTGTTGCAGGCTCGGGAACTTGAGTGACGGCAATGCTATCTGCAGAAGCTCTGGACTCGCCATTGGTACAATCTTTTTTACCAATAACAGTATCAGCACCAAATTCAATAAAATTACTTGCTGAATAAGCGCCGCCACAATCATCGCCTATGCCCGCTATCATTGAATCAGCACCTGTTTGAACAAAACCTCTAGCAAAAATATAACCTCTAGCCTCAGCGCCGGCGCCGAGTTGTGTGTAACCTGCTGAGCCGGTTTTATCGCCAAGAACATTCCAGATAATAGTGCTGTTATCGGTAACATCTTTCAATATCACTGTTGAGTTTGCAGAGAAGGTCAGATAGTTGGCGATATTAAAAATCCAAGAGCCATCGATACCTTTACCATCAAGCGTTAAGGTTTTACCTATCGCGATGGTTAAATAATTTATTGTGCTGTAAATACCCGCTTCAAGTGTTTCGTCGTTGGTGCCAAAAGTGGTGGATACAAGTTCTGTTCCTGTACCCATGTCTTTTATATCTTGTTGCACAGACGTAATAAGCACTTCCTGACTATCAACGATGGTGGGCAGTGCAACCATTTTCAAAGAATTAGCAGTAAGCGCGCCAACGATTTCAACACTTGCACCAATAGTGGTGGTGGTTCCAGCATCAACATCGCCCCCGAAAAGTGAGCCTGCACCAACGGTTACTGTGCTGCCAGCCAAAACATCGCCGCCAACCTCAACGGTTGCCGCTATGGTTACTGTTGTGCCAGCGCTTAGCTCGCCATCAACTTTTGCACTCGCACCAATAGTTGCTGTGGTACCTGCAATAATAGAGCCGTCGACAACAGCAGAAGCGCCTAGGGTAACGGTTGTTGTACTTTGAATATAGCCATCGACACCGGCAGCTGCGCCAAGTGTTACTGCGGTTCCAGCCTCAACGTTACCACCGACAATTGCATCAGCTGCTAGTGTTATCGCCGTAGCACTTTGGATATTGCCACCAATAGTTGTTCGTGCACCCATGGTTATATAACCACTGGCATAAAGCGACTGGTTATTTAGTTCTGAGCCTAGCAAAGGTTGAAAACTCGCTTGTGCGTCAGACACAGCAAATAACACCACAATACAGAGGATTGAATTGATAAGTTTCAAATTAGACACCATTTCATATAGCTGAGCGTTCAGCATATAAAAAAACTTAATTTTTATAGAATAAAAAAACTTATTCCAAGAATTGTACAACTGTATAATAGCAGATAAGACGGTGTGTTGTTTGTTATTTGAATATTTATATCGTAAGTTATTGTAATTACATTCTTTTGTTTTTTTATTACAAAGCAGGTGATATGTTCATAAGTTAACATAATACGTCAATAGGTTAACATGATGCACAAAAAGGTTATCGAGATGTGATGCAGGCAGATCACAATTATAACTGTCTTGTTAAATAATGTAGTAAAACGAGCCATAGCCAAAATGCATAGTTAGCACAAATATAAAGGCCACTTAAGGGCTATTTTTAAATATTCAAAGGTTATCTGTGCTTTCTATTCACTATCATAGCTATGTCTAAACCTGAACCTAAACCTAATAACCAAATAGTGGCAGGCTCAGGTACGTCAACTGCTCCGCAACCTTGATGTCCAATGATACTGATTGTTGCAGCAAATGTGACGGTACTGCTTACTGAAAAGTACCACTACAACTTTGATTTATACTTGTCTTCTATTCATTATAATAAATAGACCTAAACCTAATAACCAAATAGTGGCAGGCTCAGGTACGTCAACCGGCCCGCAACCTTGATGTCCAATGATACTGATTGTTGCAGCAAATGTGACGGTACTGCTTACTGAAAAAACACCACCACAACTCTCATTTATCTGTGCTTTCTATTCACTATCATAGCTATGTCTAAATCTGAACCTAAACCTAATAACCAAATAGTGGCAGGCTCAGGTACGTCAACTGCTCCGCAACCTTGATGTCCAATGATACTGATTGTTGCAGCAAATGTGACGGTACTGCTTACTGAAAAAACACCACCACAACTCTCATTTATCTGTGCTTTCTATTCACTATCATAGCTATGTTTAAACCTGAACCTAAACCTAATAACCAAATAGTGGCAGGCTCAGGTACGTCAACTGCTCCGCAACCTTGATGTCCAATGATACTGATTGTTGCAGCAAATGCGACGGTACTGCTTACTGAAAAAACACCACCACAACTCTCATTTATCTGTGCTTTCTATTCACTATCATAAATATACCTAAACCTAATAACCAAATAGTGGCAGGCTCAGGTACGTCAACTGCTCCGCAACCTTGATGTCCAATGATACTATCTGCGGCAAATGTGACGGTACTGGTTGCTGAAAAAACACCACCACAACTGTCACCTATACCTGCTACTAAAGAAATAGCCCCGCCATCAATGGCTCCCTTAGAAAGAATATGACCTCTAACTTCTGCACCTGCCCCAAGTGATGTGAAGCCTGTTGTGCCTTCTCCCAGTACGTTCCAAAGAATACTGCTGTTATCGGTGACGTTTAATAATACGACCTTGGAGTCAATGCCAAAGCTTAGATTCTTGGCGATGTTGAAAACCCAAGAGCCATCCATACCATTGCCATCTAAGGTGAGTGTTTTTCCTGCGGCAATAGTGAGATAATTAACAGAATTATAGACGCCAGCGACGAGTGACTCATCGTTGTCGCCAAAATCATCCCAATCTAGTTCTCCATCGGTTACCAATGCTTTTAGCTCGGCTTGCACCGTGGTAATTTGATTTTCTTTACTGGTAACGACAGGAGCAGGAGGTGGGGCTTTTGATGAGTCGCTGGTAGCTGGTCCACCATCAATAATAACATTAGCAGCAATGGTTGCGGTAGTTCCGGCATCAACATTTTGATGAATATGTGACCCCGCAGCTATGGTCACTGTACTTCCTGCTACAACATTCCCCATAACCTCTGCATTTTGCTCTAACGTTACTGTGCTTCCTGCTTCAATATTTCCATCAACATACACATTGGCGCCGAAGGTTGCTGTGGTACCCGTTTGAACCTTACCCATAACGTTTACATCGGCACCTAGCGTTGCGGTAGTGCTCGCTTCTATATAGCCAGCGACAATAACATTATCGCTTAGGGTTGCTGTAGAACCAGCCTCAATATTCCCACCAACTTGGCCATTGGCCGCTAATGTTATTGTAGTGAGGGCCTGCATATTACCATGAGTAATCACACCATCAGCCATTGTTATTGTACCGTTTGCATAGACTGATAGATCATTGAGATCTGAATCTAGCAGAGGGTGAAAACTTGCGTTTGCACTAGAAACTAAGATTATCATTAAGATAAAAAAGAGGTGAGTAAGGCGCTGCATAATAGACTCCATGTCATATATCTTAAAATTTCAGACGAAAAAACTTAATCCATAAGTTGTATACTTTACACAATATATAATAGGTGGGAGCAGGGCATTTGTACAATAAATGCACGTTTAATTGTAAATATAATTACCTTTAGTTGTTAAGTTGCTGTAAATTTTGTTTATTTTTTTTCTAATTTATCAAATAATTGTTGAGCCAATTGATGTTCTTCAAAATCATCAGGTAAAGCTATTAATTTAATTAATACTTTTTTTGCCTCATGGATACGTTGCAACTTTGCTAGGGCATAAGCAATATGGTATTGAATATCTGGGCTAGTGGAAGATAAGCTGAATGCCTGTCTTAAGTAAGATAGACCCAAATCTAACTCTTCAGATAAAACCAATGCCCAGCCAATAGTATCTATAATGGAAGGCATTCTAGGGTCAAGGTTCAAAGCTTGTTTAGCGGTTTCTATTGCCATAGTAAAGTTCTTATCTCTAATATAAATAGTCGCTAAATTATTCAGTGCTAACGCTCTTTTTGTTGGTGGTATATTATTTTTAAGCAGTATTTGATATTGTTTTTTTGCTTTTTCAAAGTGTTTATTTTCTAGCAAATGATCCGCCAACAAATGACGATGCAATAACAATTGAGGATATTCAGTGATAAGGTTATTTAATTCGGCAATAAATTTTTCTGACAAAGAGGCTGTTTTACTGATTTGATATAACTTACTTAAAGCCGTTAAATTAGTATGATCTTGCTTAACCGCCTTTAAGTATGAATTAAAAGCTTGAGGCTTATTATTGCCAGCATTATAAATATCGCCTTGTAAAATAGTAAGCTCGACATTGTCTTTAGGTATTCTTTGTTGAGTTTGTGCAAGTAACTCAATGGCTTCGTTAATTTTATTTAATTGAATTTTAATCTTAATAAGTTCAATAACAATGGGTAATGAATTAGGCGCAAATTTAAAGGCTTTTTCCTGGCTATACTCTGCGCCAGCAAAGTCTTCTACTTTTAGCTGTAGTCGACTTAGTTTCATTAATAGTGGCACATTTTCATCAACCAATCCCGCCAATATATCTAATTTACGTTGAGACTTTTTCGGTTGATCTAATGATAATAATACTTCAGCTTTTTTAAATAAAGCCTGAATGTTTAGTCTGTTATCCCGCAACATTTGGTCAATAACTAACAGTGCATCTTGCCATTGTTGTTCAGCAATATAAATATTCGTTAACTCAGTCAGTGCAACTGTCTTTACTGATGGTATTTTAGCTTGCTGCTCAAGCCCAGCAATAGCCGCCTCTTTATTACCAAGACGATATTCAACTTTGGCAAGTAATAATGCACTTTGATTATTATTTTTATTTTTATTTAGCACATCGCTCAATATCTTTCTTGCTAAGTCTAGTTTGCCAAGATTAAGTTGTAATAATGCATAACTGGTACTGATTTCACTATTTTGTGGCTGCTTTAAATACAATCTTTCTATAATTTTTTGGGCTTGGCTAAATTGTTGTAATTCAATCAATATTTGTGCAGTTATCAAATGATAGCTGACATTCTCTGGATAAGTATCGATTAATGGTGTTATATAATTTAAGCTTTTTTGGAAAGCTCCTACCCTTAATGACAACAGTGACAACGCGTATTGATAACTTTCACCCCCTTTGATATTTGCATCTTCTAATAAAGCAAGCGCTTGCTCAATACGGCCAGAGCCTTCTAGTACATTGGCTGAGAGAATCAACACCGCTTCATCTGTAGGGTAATCAACGCGCAGTTTTGATAAAACAAAATCAGCTTTATAATTTTGGTCAAATTTAAGATATAAACCAGCTAATATCAAGGCGTACTGTTTATTGAAGATCAGATCTTTCTCATTCTTTTCGAGTAATAATAAGGCATGTTTTGGTTCTTGCTGTTGCTGGTAAACATCAGCAAGCAGCATAATCTCACTCATTTCAGTTTGAGTAGAGCTTTGACTTAGATATCTTTTGAATTTACTTTCAGCTTGTATCCAATTTTCTTGAGCATAACTGCTCATGGCATCAAGCAATAATAATTGCGGCTGAGAAAGGAGATATGACTCATCAAGCTTAGATAATTGATTACTGAGTTCAACAAGCACTTTTTTTGATAATTCTACTTGGTTAAGCTCTTTTAAAATGAGAGCTTTCATAAATGTTGTTTGAGGGTCATTTTCTGCGGTCTCAAGTACTTTATCTGCAACCTGATTAGCCATGTTAAAGTTTTGAATATCGACATAACAGCCGATTAAAATTCGCAACGTTTCAATATTCTTCGGATTCAGTTCATTCGCTTTAGTTAGGTAGTTAATAGCATCATTAAATTGACCATCACTACGAGCAAGATGACCTTTTAATTGCCAGAGTATTTCGTTATTAGGCGCAATTTTGTTCGCTTTAGTAAGCAGTACCTTAGCTTTGATATTATTTTTTTGATAAATATAAACTGTTGCTAACCCTAATAATGCGTCAATATTATTGGCATACAGAGTAAGGATACTTTGGTAGGTTATTTTGGCGTTTTCTAGGTCATCTAAGCTAATATAAGCTCGTGCTTTTATTTGGTTATACGCTAACTCTCCTTCTTTTTTTAGCGTCATCTTACTGGCAAATGTTAAAGCTTGATCAAACTTACCTTGATTTAAAATGCTCTCACCAAGTGGAAAAACAATCAAATTATTATCAACACCTTGAGCAAGTAGATCATTGAGTTCTTGCTCAGCAGCAGGGTAAGAATTTTTATCTATTAAAACCTTAGCGAGTAATAATTTGGCCGGTAAATTACGTTCACTTTGCTGCAAAGCATTTTTTAAATGAATATAAGCTGTTTCAATCTTTCCTTGGTTATAAGCTTGAAGTGCGGCTTCATAATGGTTTTTTTCGCTGTTTGCTGCCATTGCCATATTTACCATTAACACAGCAGCTATTTGAATAAAGGAGATAATTAATTTCCGTATTTTTTTCATCATGACTTATGGCCTTTATTTTCTTCTAACAACATCTCAAACAACAATGTATTAAAAATAGAAATTTGAATTTTATGACTATTTAAGTCATCAGAAAAACATTAAGTGTTGGCTTTGAAAAATGAACCCGTATTAATTTGCTACGTGCTAATCTAACAATTAGCACGCCAACAGCTAAATTATAACCTTGCTGATTAAAGCTCTGTGGTGAAATAAACGATTACGGAGATTATGAACAATATCCTGTCGTTCATCTTTGTAAAAAGCTGGGCCTGATCACTAGGCCTAAAATTTGATAAACTATGTCTAAGTAATAAACTGCCATTCCTTGAGGCTTGATTTCAAGGACCTCATGGTTACTAGAGCAGAAATGGATTGGTTGAATAGCATTTATGCTACTTATAAACCCCACTTATCCATAATATTTTTATAGGTGCCATCGGCTTTTATTTGTTGTAATGCAGCAGATAAAATAGTCACTGTTTTATCTGCTGTTTTAAGTCCAGTCGCGATGAAAAGATCGCCAGGAAAGTCATGTAGTTCAATAAAAGGTTTAATGTCATCTTTGTTAAACCCAATACTCTTCATTTCTCTATCTACTGCAATAAAGTTTGTTAAAATAAAGTCTATTCGTTGTTCAAAGAGCATGCTCCACATATGTTTATAACTAACGGACAAATGTAAATTTTTTTGCTCTAGAAAGCCTATGTTTTTTAAATATTGCTCCGAGTGATAGCCACGGATTGTACCCACGACAAACGACTTTGCCTCTTCAATATTACTAATATTGATATCTTCGCGGTTGCGAAGACCCACCAAAAAAGCTTTGCTCTTAAATATTTGACCAACCCACTGGAAAAGATCTTTGCGGTCAGTACTCTTCATTAAAGAGAGCATAAAAATATCTTTATTATTTAAGGCTAAATCATAACTACGTGCAAAAGGTATAAACTCGATTTGAGCAGAAAGCTGAGTTTTAATCATTAAAGCTTCAATAACATCAACTAAAGCTCCAGCCGGTTTGTTATCTGCGCCCATAAAATGAAAGGGGGGTAAATCTTCTGTAACAAATCTCAGTTGCTGAGCATAACTTGCCCATGAGAATACAAACAATAATAGAGCAACAATCGCTTGCTTAACTATATTATTCATATCGGCTTTCTAGCCAATTTTGATTGAGGGAAAATTAAGATATTTATACTTACTCTATTGCACAGTGTTTACCTATTAGTATTGTATTAATAATAAAACGAGTGTTATTGCAAGGGAAGATTACGATTTTTTAGTAAATAAGGCAGCAGGTATCTGTCCAAACTTGGTGTTTTTGTATCATTAGGGGGCACTACCCTGTTGACCTGCTATTGACCTGCTATTGACCTGCTATTGAGCTTTGTATTGCTTAGCAGGGTGAATGTGTTGACACTTTTACATTTATTATCAGGTAATTGTTGGCTAAATAAATAAGCGACTGTCTATTTTCTATAGCCGATATTATCGAAAGGCTAACTGGTTGCTAGATGTTTATATAGTTGTACATAATTGACTTCTAAACTTGAGGTTGTACGCCAAGTTTTGGTTAGGAGACTGTAGGTCATGCCTATTTCTGTCACCAAGTGCAGATGTGCTAGCGTCGCCATCGTGTTTAATTCAAGTGGTGTTACAAAGGCACGCCAGCTGTGTGTACCTATAGGTAAATAACGCATAATATATTCAGCGCCAAGAATGCCTACTAGGTAGGATTTAATCGTGCGATTTAGCGTTGCCATTACCACACAGCCACCCACTTTGCATAATTGGCTACACTGTTTTACCAAGTCTTTTTGGTTGGGAACATGCTCGATGACTTCCGCATTAATCACCACATCGTAGCGATGTTCATCGCTTATACTGGTATGTTGCGCATGTTCGTGGCGATACTCAATATCAAGTTGAGATTTGACCACATGGCGTTTTGCTACTTCAATACTTACCTCACTCACGTCTATACCGACCACTGTGGCTCCGGCTTTTGCTAAAGGTTCGCAAACCAGACCTGCGCCGCAGCCAACATCTAAAATTTTTAATCCTTGCAGCGGTGCTATATGATTAGGGTCGCGACCATAGAAGGCGCAAATTTCTGCAATAAAATACGCGACGCGTACTCGATTGAATTCGAGTGCCGTTTTGTATTGACCGTTTGGATCCCACCAACTTTCAGCGAACTTATTAAATTTAGCGATTTCTGCTGGACTAAAATTACCAGCTGGCGTGTGTTTAATGGTATTATTTTTCACTGGACTAAGCTTACTTTTGTCTAACATGGTAGGTATATCCATTTTATTTTTGTTAATTAACACAAGGCACCTTTATGGACAATCAACTGAATGTATTAGGTACAGATTTAGAGTTATGTTGTAGTAATACGGGCTATACCCGAAAAGGGTTTTGTTTTGTGCCCGAAGTTGACTTTGGTAACCACAGTGTCTGCGCAATTATGACCGACGATTTTCTTCAGTTCTCAAAATTACAAGGCAATGATCTGATCAGCCCTAATTCTCAATATAATTTTCCTGGCTTAAAAGCGGGTGATAAATGGTGTTTATGCGCTGTTCGTTGGTATCACGCTATTGCAGCCAATGTTGCTCCACCTATTGTGCTTGAGGCAACCAACCAAAAAGCACTAACAGTGGTCTCATTAGATGTTTTAAAGGCCCATGAATATCAGCGTTAAGGCGTTACTCTTGTTGATAAAATAACGAACAACACCGATACCACTGTTTAGGTCGAGTTAGCGACTTAATAATCAAGGTCGTATAGCAGAGATATCAATAACATCATTATAATTTTTTTATCTCTTGGCGAAGTGTGGTGTTGCTATCGGTGACGATTTTCTCCAGTACGATCACTCGTTCAACCAGTATAGCTAATTTCTCTTGTGTTGCTCTGGCGGTATGACTATTAGTTTCTTTTTGTAACGCTAATAATTGTTGATTGGCTGCTGATTTGTAACGAAAGTAATGGCGAACCAAGATAATAATTAATACCGGTGATGTCAGTGTTATCATGACTAAAAATAATTCAAACATAGCTAATTCCCTTTAAATACTTTGAGTGGTTAATGTCGATTTTGTACTTGTGGTCGACTGATTTTTCCACAAGTTTAAAAAGGTTATTTCACGCTTTTTACCACGGCAAACAAGCAGATGAATGTAAAGCAAAGTTAAAATAATTGAGCTTGCTTTAAATATATTGCCCGCTAAGTCTCCCGCTGCACCACCTGACATGCCAAATATTCCGTAAGCTGCATTCATGAAAATATGCATCCACAAAGGGAACCAAATTCGATAACCAGATTCACAAAATAACCATGCAAACCAAGTACCGGCTACCGAAGTTATTGCGAAAGCTGCAAAGGCTGACATTAGGTCATGCCCTTGATATATATGCCCAAAACCAAAGATAACAGAACTAAATAAGGCAGCAGGTATAAATCCTAAGTGGCAATATCGAAATAAAACGCCAAACAATACCGCTCTAAAAAGAATTTCTTCGAACACCCCCGCGTATACCGAGCCAACCATTATCCCTGATAGGGCAAGGTTCAACTCGCTACTTAAATAGGCGTAACCGATTGTCATCGGCAAGCAACAGGCAACCGCCGCTAAAAAGTAATGTTGAAATCCTGCTATTTTTAGACCTAAAATCTCAGTTAAATCAACGTCCTTAAATAGTAAGCTTGCCACTAACACTAAGGGACTATATATAAAGAGGTAGCTCGCGGGTGTTAATAAAAGGTGGGATTGATTATCTAGTGCCAGTAAAGCTTCACTCCAAGTATCTCCCCAAAAGTATTTCATACTATAGCGACAGAATATAAAGGTAGTGATCATTATTAGTGTTTTAATTTTGTTATTCATATTTACCTGCTTAACTAAAGTTTAAATTTCAAATTAAGCATGACTAACACTCAATTGAATATCCATAAATTAGGGGTAAGCTAATAAAAAAGGTATTACTAACAATATATTGGGATGATTAACAAGCTTTTGGGACTAATGACAAGGCTTGTTTTATTGTCTCTACATAAGAACGAGATACGGGGATAGTAACATCAAGGGGTTTCATCATTAATTTCAAACCGGCAGCATTGCCGGTGCTAAGTTCTACTAAGGCTAGGTTTACAGCATAAGATCGATGGCAGCGCATCACCGTTGAGTCAACAGGAAGTTGTTTTAAGATACTGATCAGTGAACTGCGTAATAATTGATAGCTAACGTTGTTATCTTTAATAATGACTAACTCACAGTAAT
Organism: Colwellia sp. BRX8-9; assembly: GCF_014077245.1. Classification (NCBI taxonomy): domain Bacteria; kingdom Pseudomonadati; phylum Pseudomonadota; class Gammaproteobacteria; order Alteromonadales; family Colwelliaceae; genus Colwellia; species Colwellia sp. BRX8-9. Next base: position 23,989 of record NZ_JACGVN010000022.1, on the reverse strand, counting down.
TGTCAGCGGATTTTATAAATAACAGCTGTGATAAAGCTACTTGTAATTTGTCGCCTTTATTATTACCGGTTAAGGTTAATGGCTGAGTTGATATTCGCTCGCTATTAACAACATTTTCATTTTGTTGATTCGTTGCATTGTCAGTTTCGATAACTTGTCTTGGTAAAGCCGTTTTCTGCGCATGGCGATTGACAAGATACATAAAAATGATTGGAAACAGTCCAATAGCAAAAGTATATAAAATGAACAGTAATTGGTTTTGCCAATGCCAGGAGCCAAGAATAGCCACGACAAAGTAGCTGTGATTAAAGGCCGAAACTATAGCAATGTATAAACAAGGTATGATGATCAAACGTAATATGTTGTTAATTTTCAAGCGAGTTGAGGCTATTTCTAATGCTCCAGAGAGTAATAGCGCGCAAAAGGTTACCAAGCCATACCCGGAAAGTCGTAAGAATTTGAAGGGAATAGTATGGTTGTTGGTGCCAAAAGGCTGGAATACAAATAAAACGAATAAGGTAACCGTGGAGAAAAGTACCGCACGCTGTAAAACTACTTTTCTGGATGCAAAATCATCCTTCAACCACAGGCTCATTATTTAAAATCTTTTGAATATACAATGGATAAGAAAAGTAACATATATTAACCGTTAGTTGCTGATATTTTTAAAATTAATAGCACTAAAATTATCAATGAAGCCTTTGTAGTTAATTAACTCTTATAACGGGATATTGCCACTCACTGATTATTTTATCAATCTTTCCCGTTATCTTCAGTTGATTAATTGCATAGCGTAACTGTTCAATTATATAGGGTGATGTTTTTATATTACAGGCAAAATAATAGTCTAAGGGCTTTGTATTTAGTTGGTAAACATTTTCAAATAAATTAGGGTTTAAATTATTAAATTGAGCGCGATACCTAATGGTATATCCATCGGCTAAAATCAAATCAATACTTTTACGCTTAACTAACAGCATTAATAATGAATGAGTATTATTAACGACAGTTAAATTGATACCTTCTGTAAAGCCTTCTTTCACTAAAAGTTGGTGGGTAACATCGTCACGGATCACGGCAATCATATGTTTCTTTGCATCTTCTAATGAAGTAATACTTAGCTTTCGTTCAGTTAAACCGATAAAAGAAATATTACGCTCGGCGATGGTATTTACCCAAATAAATTGCTCTTCACGTGCTGGGGTTCGGGCAATAGAATAAATACAGGTGTTTTCTTTATTCAAAGCCATATTAAGTGATCTCGCCCACGGATAGACATTGATATTGAATGTGTACGGTGTACTCGATAGCGCCGAAGAGACTATTTCTGTGGCGAATCCCATTACTTTATTGGGTGTATCTATTTGAAAAGGGGGCAGGTGCTCGGTTACGATTTCAATATGAGGCTGAAAAGTAATCTCTTGTGAGCTTGTTGATAGCGTAAAAAAGCAAAGAAACAAGGTTAAGTATTTGATTTTATTGTAGGTGGTCACTATAGGGTTAATCTTCCTTGATTTATAGATAAAAAAGATTAACACTAAAATTGCTGAAAAACCACTCAACAAAGTCGCAGCGAGAAATTACTGAGTGTTTTACATGATGGTATTTCTCTATACATTACTGCAAGTTTTGGTGTGGCTGATTTTAATGCTCAAATGAATGAATTATAAGATCTGATAAAACTTGCTGATGTGGCTTTATATAAAGCTAAAAACAGTGGGCGAACTATCGTTTGTCAGATGCAAGAAACACCTAAAGAAAATGACAACGAAGCAGTAAATATTATCCATACAGTAAACTAGAATCACCATAACCCCGCTATTTTATTATCTCAGTTAGCCTGACAAACATTATTTATATTAAAACCGATCTTTTAAAGATTTAACGTTAATTTTTTGTTAATATTGTTGGGCGTTATATTACTTTTTTTGTAAAGGGTGATAAAATTTCAACATAACAAATCAATGAACAAAGAAAAGTTACACTTTATTTTTCGTTCATCCCCTTTTTGCTCATTATAATCGCCACTTAAAACGGTTAAACCAGATAGTCGTTTTCGTTAAGGTATTTTAATGACCAAAAAATATATTTATAAAGGAATATATGTGAAAAAGTTAATAACGATTGTTTTATTTATTTTATCTGTTCAAGGATGTGGAGGAGGTTCTAGTAGCGACAGCACTAAAGCTAATGGAACGAACACCGATGTGGCCGTTGTTCCTCTTGATTATAAAAGTATTAAATATAAAAATGAAATATCAAACAAATATAACGCTGTTTTTAGAGGGGGGATCACTTTAAAAATTCCTCTTAGTTGGTATCAAGAACAAAGCCTTGATCCAGAGCCTCTTGTACTTAGTACTTTTTATTCCGAAGGTACTTCTCCTAAAGTTATTACTATCGTAAAAACTGACAGTTTTATTCAAAGTAGGCAAGGACTTTCAAACATAAGTGAAGTCTCTTCTAAGCCCATTAACTTTTCGAGCTTTGAGGGAACAGAGGTTATATTTACGGCGAATATTGACGATGTTGCGTTAAAATTTATGCAAAGTTATGTGGAAGTGAACTCTGTTTACTATTCTATTTTCTTTTTTTCGGAAGCCCAAGAGTTTGATCGGTATATCGAAGTTTCTCGATATATTGCCCGGACTTCGCACCTGAGTATATTAACGCATGAGACTACCGAGATAAGTGTAACAAAGGCAGATGATGATTTTCTATTGTTGATTTGTGAACCATCAGCACAGAATTCTAATGAATATCAGCTCTATGGCAAAATCATGTCGCAGGAGCTCACTTTTAGTGAACAATTTTTAATTGATGATAAATCTTTAGGTTGTTTAAATGTTAATGCTAAATATAGTCAGGGTTCATATCTCGTTGTATATGGCGCTGATTATAATGATCGACACCTTGTTGCTAAAAGAGTCTCAAAAACGGGAGTGGTTTTAGATGATGTTCGTATTCCAGTATCATTTTATAGTAAATACATAGATTTATATTTAGAACGAGAGTTTTCACTTAGTAATAACAACAAAGAAATAAACATTCTTTTTGATGGTGATAAATATTTAGTTACTTGGCGCTGGAAAACAGGAAATGGCAGTGAACATATCATGGGGCGTTACATTGATACTTCGGGTGTCACTTCAGAGATATTTTCTATTCATGAATATGTAGATGGTCTTATTGATAATACGATTAAAGCGGCTATTAGTAACAATCAAATTTTAGTTACTTGGTCAACTAAAGAGTCGAATAATGATGATTTCCCTATAGTTACCTATGGAAAATTTATTAATGATATTGATATTGATGTTGTCAGGAAAATTGAACCTTCAATCATAGATGAAAATAATGTAACTACTGCACGATTCCAAGATTTAACACCCATCGATAATGGCTTTGTTTTCTCATGGGTACAAGGGGGATATTGTAGTACATGTGAAGGTTTGAGTGACGAAGCAATTAAAGCCAGAATAATTAACCGTGATGGTTTGCTAACAGATGTAAAGGTATCTTCTAACGTCATAACTGTCGCAGAGCAAACTACTTCTGGAGGTGCTAGCATTGGTGAAGCAGGAGATAGAAGTTATTTTAATATTCAAAACTTAGATAATAAGTTACTTTTCTCTTGGATCACCGGGGGAGCATTTGAAGAAACTATTTATTACATGGTTAGTGATCAAAGCCTAACTGAAATGTCAGATATTACGATCAGAAATAAAAAAATAGGTTACATGCCTAGCTTAGCTGAAATAAAAGTCACTTATTCTGAAGATAGGTTGTTTATCTTTCAGACTGCCTATAAAAGTACGGCTGTTTGGGCTGAAAATAAACCAAGTCAGTAGATTAAATAAAAATAGACAGTTGAATTCGTTTCGGTTGCAATATCGGTCGTTTATTGTCAAATAGTTCACTGACAATAGCCTTGAAAACCTGTGGTTATAGTACTTAATCGATACGATATAGCTAGGTTGTTTTAAGACGTTGTTGGGGATTGTTGAATTTAAAACTGCCCGTTACGGGCAGTTTCATTTAGTTAGTAAAGGTTAAAAACTGATAGTTAATGACTGGGCTATTAGGTAAATATCTATAATTAATCGCTTCAAAGAGTCGGTTTGCTTGCCGACATCTAAGCCATTAGGTTAATACTATTTTGGTTTTATTTTTGCTTAACGCCGTAACACCAGAACCAATAACTAAGATCACTGCACCGACAATACTGGTAGTATTGAGTGGTTCGTTTGTAATCGCTCCTGGAGAAATATAATTAATGATCTGCATAAAAATTAAGGTCAATAATGGCGTTATGGCTAATGTTGCGCTAACACGGGACGCTTCCCAATGTTCAAGAGCTTCAGCAAAAGCGCCATAAGCCAAAAGCGTATTTGCCCCACAAAAAATCAACAGTAACCAGCCTATAGTATCTAGTTCAAACACTAAAGACGGGGCCGACAACGGTAAAAACACCAAGGTTCCCGCTAAATAAATCAGTATCATAATTTCTTCAGAGGCAAAATTTTTCAACAGTTGCTTTTGTGCTAAGGCATAAATAGCCCAAAGAATTGCCGCAAGAATAATAAAGAAAAGGCCAAGAGCATAGTTACCCTGAAAACTAAATAATTGTTCAAATCGCTGATTAAAAAATAATACCAGTCCTAAGATAAAGGTTAACAAGCCCACTTTTTGTTTGGTATTAAACGACTCTTTAAAAACACAAACACCACCAATAAGTAATAACATCGGTGCTATTTGAATCATGACCTGTGTGCTTTCTGGTGATGTTAAGGCCAAGCCCATCATATAGAGAATGTAGTTTGCTAATAAACCAAAGACGGTAAGTATCATTAACACCAGGACTCTATTGTTCTTAAGTGATGATAATGAAGGTAAGCGTTTGGTGATAACTAAGTATCCGCCCAAAAATACGGCCGCAATAAGAAAACGAAACCAAGTAATGGTATTTACGTCCATATATTGCAATAGCTCTTTGAGCGCAATCGGTAAAACGCCCCATAATATTGCCGTAGTAAGGGATAAAAATAACCCCAGTTGCCATCGACCACTAATTTCATGCATAGGAAAAGCTCAGCTTAAAATGCCACATTGAGCATTTCTTTAAAAGTGAGATATTATCCATAAACTGCTTGAAAAATACTATCGTTATTAACGCTAGTATTGTGTTTTATCAGAGATAAAAGCGAAAGTTATCTTATAAGCAGCAATTAAAGCCATCAGCTTTAACAAAGAGGGCGTTTGAGTGGAATTACCCATAAATATCATAGATGAATTGAAAATGGTTAAACTGAGCTTAAAAGAATACTGGTCTCACTGTTAAGCACTCCCTCTATCGTTCTAACATCTCGCAGTACGTGGTCAAACTCGAGTAAATTTGATGTTTTAACCTCAGCCACTAAATCCCAAGTACCGTTAGTTGTGTGAATCTTATCAAGTTGGGCAATACCACGCAGTTTATTAATCACTTGTGTGGTCGACCTACCGACAACTTCTATCATCATTATAGCTTTAACGACTTCAGTCTCTAACTCATCATGAGCTCGAATCGTGAATCCCAAAATAGCGCCAGAATTAATCAGTCGATCCATTCTATTTTGTACTGTGCCACGCGAGACGTGGAGTGATTTTGCCAACTTAGAAATAGAGGCCCTAGCATCAAGGCGTAAAATAGCAATGAGCTCTTTATCAATAGCATCGTAAAGAAATACCCGCTTCTTCAGGTTCTTGTTCTCGGTCATACTCGGCTCCAAATTATCATTTTGACAATAAAACTAAACAATATGATAAATATTTACTCAATAATTGCAATATATTGCCATTTTGATTAGCACCTTGAGCAGATAGTATAGGGTTCAGTTAAATAACAGCTTTGTATAGCGCTCTGCTTTATCTGCCAAGAGAGAAATTATGATAAAGCATAAAATACAAGGTAACAGAGAGAAATTATGCCAGTATTTCCACAAGCACCAAATGCGGTCGTGATGATCCGCCCACATCACTTTTTTCCTAACGAAGAAACAAAGCAAGACAATAGCTTTCAGTCAACAGAGCTTGTAAACCAAGACCAAATTAAAGCCCTCGCTTTTGATCAAGTAACTAGCGCAGCAAGCATACTTGCAGCAGAAGGGGTTGTTGTTCACCTCTTTGAAGATGAAGGACTTGAAACACCCGATTCAGTATTTCCTAATAATTGGTTTTCAACACATAGTGGTGGTCAAGTCGCAATTTACCCTATGTATGCAAGAAATCGCCGCAAGGAACGCCGCACAGATATTATCGCCATGCTTAAACAACAGTATCGTGTACAAGTCGTTTTTGATTATTCTGGATTAGAATATGATGATATTTACTTAGAGGGTACTGGTGCTATGGTGCTAGACCATATTGAACGTATTGCTTATGCGGTTAGTTCAAAAAGAACAGATTCACATGTCCTTGAACGCTTTTGCGCTCACTTTAATTTTGAACCTATGGTTTTCGATGCTCAAGACAAAAAGGGCACTCGTGTTTACCATACCAATGTATTAATGTGTATTGGCAGTGATTTTGTCATGGCCGGCTTTGAAATGATGACCAACCCTAAACGCCGAGATGAAATTATTAAGCGCTTTGAAAATGCAGGTAAAAAAATTATTTATTTAACCGAGCAGCAAATCAATCAATTTTGCGGTAATGCACTCGAATTGCAAGGGACTTCAGGGCGCATACTTGCGCTTTCGTTAACTGCCTATAACGCATTAACACCACAGCAAATAACCTTGCTAGAAGAAACAGTGAAATTGGTTCCTCTGAATGTCTCTGCCATTGAAATGGCTGGTGGCTCAGTACGTTGCATGTTGGCAGGGGTTCACTTGTCAAAAAGATAATTTATTGATTAACGATTGAGTCAAAAAAATTAAGCATATAATTTAAAAAAGTATCGTACTATACTGAAAATTAAAGAGTAAATAAGGCAAGTAAATGGTTAATGAGATTGTAAGCGCTATCAACAATATCCTTTGGGGCCAAGGCCAAATATTAATTTACTTGTTACTTTTTGCCGGATTTTGGTTTTCGTTCAAACTTCGCTGGATACAGATACTGCAATTCAAATATATGTTTACGGTGATGAAAGGCAGTACGCAATCTGACAAGTCAGGTATTAGTTCTTTTCAAGCTCTATGTACGGGGCTTTCAGCGCGAGTTGGTACGGGTAATTTAGCGGGTGTTGCCATGGCTATTTCGCTGGGTGGCAGTGGCGCGGTATTTTGGATGTGGGTCATTGCATTATTGGGTATGGCGACCGGCTTTGCTGAAAGTGTTCTTGGCCAGTTATATAAAGTGCGAGATGAACATAAAGAATTCAGGGGCGGCCCAGCTTATTATATTCGGGCAGGACTCAACAAACCTTGGCTGGCTATTCTTTTTTCGCTTTGTCTCTTTTTAGGCTACGGTCTTACTTTTAGTGCAATGCAAGCCAACACCATCGCAGATGCATTAAATAATACTTTTACTATTCCTCGTGAATATTCAGGCGTCGTTATTGCGGTACTCGCCGGCAGTATCGTTGTAGGTGGCATGCGCAGTATTGCCCGATTTGCCGAACTTATTGTCCCTTTTATGGGGTTAGCCTTTGTCGGGACAGCGGTCGTTATTACCTTGATGAATATTCAACTTTTACCCTCAATGTTTGTCGATATATTTTATTCAGCTTTTGGTTTAAATGAAGCGGGTGCCGGCGCTTTAGGTGCAGCTATTAAGAATGGCATTCAACGAGGCTTATATTCAAATGAGGCTGGAGCAGGTAGTGTGCCTCATGCAGCCGCAGGCGCTTCACCTGTTCCTAATCATCCTGTTGCTCAGGGTTATGTACAAATGCTAGGGGTTTTCTTAGATACCATGGTGCTTTGTAGTTGCACAGCAGTAGTTATTTTGTTGTCAGATATTAATATCAGTGGCGAAATGGAAGGTATACGAATGACACAAGATGCGATGACGAGCCATTTTGGTAGTGGTGGAAACTATTTTGTTGCCGCCGCGATAACCTTATTCGCTTTCACTTCTGTGGTTGCTAATTATGCTTATGCTGAGAGTAATTTACATTTATTTAAACTAGATAATAAAGTAGGGCGACTCTTTTATACCAGCATTTATCTATTTATGGTGTTTTGGGGAGCAACGGCTTCGTTGAAAGAAGTGTGGGGATTAGCTGATATGGCGCTAGGGTTAATGACGCTGGTGAATATCTACGCCATTATTTTACTGACCCCAACCGTATTGAATTTAACTAAAGACTTTCGCGAGAAACTCAAAGAAAATGGTAAGCCTACTTTTTTACTTGATGATGTCGAAATACAAGGTAAAACAGAGCCCGGTGTCTGGACCGCGAATAAAGCCAAAGAGACGTTATAAGCGCTTTGATATATAAAAAGCCGCTAAAAGATTTTAGGCGCTTGTTTCATGGTGCTATAGGTTATAGGCAATAGGGATTCATTGACGGCTTATTATGAACACCATGAATTTAAACGACGACAAAATATAACATACTGCGAAAAACTATTAGAATAGTTATTTTTTAGCATAGTTATTTTGTGAAATAATATGTAATAAACTATGGGCTCAAAACGTCTATCGTTAAGTGTGCTTTAAATCCCCATAAACAGTAATTCCCGTCATATGTAGACTTTTTCAATAATATTATAAGTTCTATTCAACTACTCGATAGGTTTGCGTATAACTTCTGGCAGCATTTATATGTTTGTATCCAATAATTTTCTTAAATTTTTATAATGGATGTCCAAGTTATGAAAGCTAAAATCTAGGGGGGGGATTTTAGACATAAAAAAACCGCAATTAAGCGGTTTCTTATCATAAACGGTGGTTTGTTTATCGCCAAATCTAAAAGTTACTAGGTATAACTAATGGATTAAAAAGGTCTTTATTTGGTGGAGCGGGGGGGAATCGAACCCCCGTCGAATTTCTCTGTGGCCCTTTAGTACTAAGGGGGTTATATTGCGAGTGTTCCAAGAATGTTCTGTTCTAATTATCTAATTAATTGATAATGTTAAATAAACACAAAAATCTCAGCCGACATGTTAAATGATAGCTGAGGTTTTTGTACTTTTTATTTATTACTTCTTTATTTTCTTTTCATAATCATCAAGAAAATTGCCATAGTGTTTCAAAAGCATCTCAGGTGATCTATGTCCCATCAATTGTGATAGCTTCCATAAATTCATGCCTTCGCTGATATTTCTTGTGGCAAAAGAGTGACGTAGTTGGTAGGGATAACGATATTTTACACCCGATTTTTTGATGATTTTTGTCCATTGATGTTTTCTAAAACTATCCGTGTTCCATGGATTCATTTTACTATTTAAAAAAACAAATTCACCATTGGTTCCGGTCAATTCAAATTGCGAAGTAAGTGCCTCGATAGCTTTGTTTGAAAGGGGTACCGTTCTAGCTAAATTACTTTTTGTTCCTTTTATTTGGTTTTCAGTAAATGTTTCGACTAAACAGACTTCTTTGCTGTCAAAATTAACATCACACCACTTTAAACCAGCCCACTCACCCGATCTGCATCCAGTTTCAATACAAAAGGTAATAATATAGTTTTCTTGACCAGAACAATTATTTAAAATGTTATAAATTTCTTCACCATTAAATGGCAAAACATCTTTGTGTTTTTTCCGAGCATTGAGCTTTCTTTCATTTGATATATATACAGTTAAATTAATTTGTGATGTTGGATCTATCGTAATTATGTTTTGAATAATTGCCTTATTTAAAGAGCATCTTAGTACCGAAATTCGGTTTCTAATCGTTTTAGGGGCTTGAGGTGAGTTCTCAATGAAACTGAGAACCTCTCTGGCTGTCAGTTTTACAACTGAAAAATTCCACAAGGGTTTTAATGCAGTAACTGATTTTCGATAACTATTAATCGTTGTATGTGATAAACCGCGGCGAACAGCGTTTTCAATATAGTCATCAAGATAGTATTTTACGTTAACATCATGAGTTATATTAGAAAATATCTTTAATTTTGAAGATTTTGGGAATTCATCAGCGTAATTAAATGTGCCGCTTTCAATTCGGTCTCGAATACCCCCGACTTTGTCACTGGCTTTTGTAATGTTTCTATCTGTTACCCGAAATGGATAAATTTCACGGCATTTGATGTTTTTGTATGTAAAACTCAATTGTAACGAGTTACTGAGTTTGTTTTTTTTAATACTCACTCCTCTGGGGAGTTTTTTATCGTTGTTTATGTCTTTCATCATTCACTCTTAGCTAGTTAAAATAAAACGCGCTAAACACGCGTTTTTTTATTTTTTCGAGCCCATTTTTCGACTTCAATGATGTCGATCCATCGCTCTCGAACATTTGGGATTTTAATAACATGCTGCCCTACGATCCAAATTCCCCGTTCTATTCTTTTTATCACTGCAGTTTGTGACTCTCCTGAGATTTCACAATACTGATGTAGCGGTAATATATTAAGCATTTTTTTGTCCTTTATTATTGTGGAAAGCCAGTATATCCCTTGGCTGCAAAGCCAGATGCCTTGATTTTACGTTTTTTAATGGAAAATCTGGGCAACAGTACAAAAAGTTGAATTTTTTATGCTATACGATACTGTTTTTTACGACAGCTGATGGACCTAGACTGTTGTTATAGCTAATACAATCCTCAAAAGAAGGGATGTCGCTGTAAGGAAATATCAGCGTCATAAATTCGACTAATTTTTCATAAAACATATCAGTAGGGCGATCACAATTAAGAAAAAAGAAGCCACTCCCAGGAAAACATTCTGAAAAGGTCATTTTTTTTACTAGCATCTCGCATCCTGCCGTTTCCAAATCAGTAGGATCCTGTGAATAGTCTTGAAGTAATTCGACAAATACATAGTTATCATTAATGATTAATTCAAAACTTACGGGCCATTCATCACCGTTTTCCTTTATTACGCCGTTGCTGACATCGTAGTTAAATTCAATGTCGATGGCGGTTAGATAATTACCAAACATCCTGTCATAAATTGATTTATAAGAGGGCGGTGAAATATCATCTAGCTCTACTCGATATATATTGAGGTCAGCATCAAGGATACTTAGTACTTGTTGGTCTGCTCTGCCGTTGAGTTCTGTTATCGCTATTACAGCATCCGCTACCTCTGACATGTCGTTAGCGTGAATGAAGTCTTCATCAGTTAAAATGTACTCATCACTTGAAGCAATCTTGTATTTAAAACTACCATCGGGATTGTAAAGAAGAGCCAATTGTAGTTTAGGCTCAAGCAAGCTTTTTCTGATCAAACTCTTTTCTACCTCAACTAATACATTTGCCAGTTCAGCATTCCCATCAATAATATGGCTTGCCTGAACGCTGCTTATACCAAGAATGTGTCCAACAAGCTTTGTGTGCAGTAAACAACCCTTTTTATTGGGGTCTTTAAAGTCAACTAACTGCTCATCGGGGATACTTGCCAAATCAGCTTTAATCACATCGTTAGTGTCAGTGATATTCATTGTTTGAGTAATCATTCTGTTATTCCTGTTAATAAAATTTTAAGTCCCTATCTATTAAATAACAGAAGTTGAAACGGGCAACTGGCAATACAGACAGAAGAGGAATATTGTGAAAAGTGTAAAAGAGGGAAGGTTTATATTTAGTGCTAAATGTAGACATCAAATATTTATATTTGATTATTCGTATGTGTTGCGTTGTGAGTCACTTTGATATCAACTAATGATCCAACTTCCCATAGTTTGTTTTCCTATGACTAACCTTTTGAATACTTACTGATCACCAAAGGTGCTGTTTGTCTAGGGGAAGCATTCCTCTCTGCTTCACTCCACATAAGTATTAGTATAAGTAACAAGCTGATGTTCTTTTTTACGGGCATAAGCCATTAAATGTCGCTGACGTAGCGCAGTGATCATCATAGCAAGTGGTAGCTCATGACTTTTTGCTAAATGATATAGTTAACTGATTTTTTGCTTATTTCGTTTAATAATCTTTAGCATAAAAATCCATATTTCATTTCAGCTGGATGCTGCTCAATAGGCGCACAGTTTATATTGCCAAGTCCACCATTCGTGAATAGGTAAAGATGCTTTGTATTTCGACAATCAACAGCGACCAATAACCAATCAGGGGGATTAGGCTTACCTAACTGCCTTAAGAAACTATCAATATTTAATATCGTGACCTCCATGGTATTTAGGCTTTTATGCGACGTCTTTTTTTGTATAGCGTCTAAAATCATAGGTAGACCTATTATTTACTTATGTCTGTAGACATGTAGCTCGACTAAAAGTTAAAATGAGCTGGCATTGAAACGTTATTTGCTCATATAGCTAAAGATAAATTGATTTAGAACGTCTCACGATGCGAAGTTCACCTATGGCAGGGCTACTTTTTTGCCGCCTACTATCGTGCTTTACTTACAGATAATTTTTATTATTTCTTATCTTTGGATTGTTTCTTTGAAATAAAAGTATCGACAAATGACATTAATGCGATGGCAGTAAGAAACATTCCTATCGCAAATACTAGAAGAAGTTTTACCGCCCGTTCATCTTGACTCTCTTGAGGTAAGTGCAGGGTAGTGAGTAACAAAATTGTCATCACAAGCATAGTTAAAAGAGGTAGCTTAAAATTATTCCATAGGGTCTTCTTATCTTGCAGAGGTGTGCTTTTGTTAAAGCCACCCCCTAGCTGAAATATATACACGAATAAAATTACGACGAGTGGAATATATTCAACACAAAGTAAAACAAACACTGCCATATCATTTTTTTGTAAGTAAAAAGATAAAGCTAATAACGACCAACATAAAACCCAACTCAATACTGTTTTCAACATGATTTTTCTCCTTGAATATGAATAACAATTATCTCTTAGAAATCTAATCGGGCAACCACGGTGCAGCGCGAAACATTAGTCGGTTGAGTCATGTCTTTTTTCGATAACCCACACTTTCATGGTAAATATTGTTTTGTTGAACTATCGTATATTCACACCTACTTTCTGAGCTAACGGTACAAAAAAGTAAATGGCTTTAAGAATGAATTAACAAAACTACCTATTGTTGATATTTTAAATCAAACTGTCTTTTTGTAATGGCTATCCACTTAGCCCAACCAACCACTAAATGTTGTGTTTACTAAATTTAACCTCGTAGATCACTTATACCACTCTGGCAATTAACGTTTCTTGACCAATGTGAAGAACTTGGCATGACAATGGCTGCCGGACTTGATGTTGGAATTTATTAATTCGCCTTTTACATTGCAGGAGTCATCGCTGTCATAGCATCATCCAACCCGATTGAACATCACCATAACTGACTCCTGAGCCACCATTGCGGTCGTTCATCATCAAATTATTAATGCTAACTTTGTGCGCTTTCCTGACATTAGCTACAGGTTGTTCTTTAGGTCAAAAGTTAGCCAATAGCGAACTGACGATTATGCAAAAAATGCATATTGCAAATAGTGCTTTGAGGCAAAGTTTTAATTATGGCGAATTCGCTATAATTAGAATTAGTGTTAATCGCACATCCCATATTGGAGCATGTCGCCCAATGTGCAAAGTTTGTACGTTGCTATGTCTCTTAAGTGCTGTGAGTTCAAGCCTTTGTTCTCAAGATGGCATTATTGCAACAGCTTGTCGCAATATTTAATTGGTCAACAATCTGTTGACCAATTGAGTGGTTAGTTCCATTTTGGAACATATGGTCTATGACCGCAAAGTGGCATTAGTGACGGTTAAACCCAACCCCTCAAGAAGCTTATTTTTTAGCACTAATATTTATCAGTGCTAATGTTCCCTTGGTGCGCTTAGCTACCAGTTGTTCATTAGGTCAAATGATAGCCAATTGCCGACATTAGCTTTTGAGTTGCTAACGGCAGTTCAGAGCCTAAAGCCGACTTAAGTAATTCATAGCTTGTAACCTTTACCCTGTTGGAAGCTATGAATTACAAACAAGTTATATTTGGCTATTAATTGTTTCTCTAATTTGAGTTAACGTTGTTTCTTTTGTTAACTTTCCATCTTCAAAAACAATCTCTAATAGTCCTTGAGTTTCTTCTTCAGCAGTCACGTCATCAAATAAAGTTAACTCTCCGTTCACTCGTTCAATTTTTAATAACCCTTTAGCAGATTTTTTATTAGTATCTGTCTTAGGGTCTTTGAAAATAGCCACACGCTCACCATTTTTAACAACGCTTGTAGCCTTTACGGCTGAACCATGAGTATCGCGAGTCACATATTGATAGCTGTATGAGCCAATTCCCAACACTACTTTTGAAGAAAAACCTTTATCCATTAAGCGCTGTAGTATTTCACGTTGACGTTTTAAGGTAATCGCATCTCCGTAAATAGCACCAATGTGATCATCAAGGATTTTGAAGCCTTTACTGCTAGTTGTTCCGCCAAAGGTATCCCACAAACATTCAATAAGTCCTTTAACTTCACATAACATTAATTGAATACTTTGCTCACCATCAAGGCCATTATTATCGAAACCATAGTACTCACCATTCCAGCGGAATGCCTCATAGCCATTTGCAATAACATCTTTTTCTGCCTCAACTTGAGTTTGAAATAGTTCACTGTACTCAGAAACAGGTGAAACTTTATAGCCGGTTAATATTTTTACCGGATCCCCTGAATCTGGGCGAATCACTAACGTACCATCACGCGCCATTATCTCGTCTTGAAGTTTTGGAAGATAATCCGTCACTAATGTCCAAAAATCCCAAGTATCAGACACAACACTTAATATTCCAGTGGGTGATTGTTCCTTCATTAAGTATTTGAAGAATTCAATTTCACCTTCCATAATCCAAGAACAAGTAACAGAATGCTCTGTTGCATCAACTGAGCAACCGACAAGTTCATTATCTACATTGGCACCATAGTATTTTTCAGCAAATAATACTGCTGGTATGGTATCTGTACCTACAAGCCCTGAAGCTAAGTGGCCAAAACCACTCATAGCCGCAGCGTGTTTACCAAACATCCCTCTAAAACTAAAATCATGTCCTTGGAAAGGAACAAAATCTAAAGGAAGTCCTGTTTTAATAGCAAACTCCTTGAAAACTTTTAGGTAAGCAATTGAGGTAGTGGCACTTGTTTGAATTGGCCAATTTTCACAGCTTAATACGGTTTCAATCATATTTGTTAACCATTGAAAACCTTCTTTCGTGTTAACCATCGTCATTGGTGGCACTAAGTAAGGTACAAGCGTGCCTTCTGGTAATGCTTTTACCTTTAACGGTAAATAACCTAAGTCATGCAAGTCTTCTAAGTAGCTTACGTTTACAGGGTAGCCCAACATGGCACTCAAAATACGTTTGTGATTTGCTACAGCAGAGGCTTTGTCGGCATTAAAGAATTCAGCCCACTCATCTTGTAAGTAACTTTTAATAAAATATTGAAGACCAACGAATGCAACTTTGTCACTATTTTCAACATTGCTTAATCTGCCACTTCTTGATGTGAAGTTAGCATAAACTTCAGTCACATCCGGGTGATAAGCGCGGCTGTGGAATTCTTTATAAACATCTTTTTGCATACTTGCAGCGGTAATAGTCATGGTAGTCCCCTTACATCTCTATAATTTGTAATTTAATTTTATTGTTTGTGCTAAATTCTTTAGCTGGTCTAAATGAATCAGTTGTATAGATAGCGTCAATTAGCCCTTCAAATACATCTAATCCTTTTGAGAAAATACCGTGTGTTATAAACAGTGATACTTCCACAGCGCCTTTTTTTCTTAGTACTTTGGCTAACTCGATAAATGTTCGACCTCCATCACAAATATCATCAGCGATAAGTACTTTCTTTCCTTCAACATCACCAATAATTTCAGTTTTAATGATTTCGCCTGTTTTCAAATTTCTCATTTTTTGTGCTTGAATAACTTCAGGCTCACCATTAAATGTCTCAGCAATTTTAATTGTTTTTTTACTAGCGCCAGCATCGGGTGAAATTAATGTAAGCTCACCTGTAGATAAGCGCTGACTTAATTCATCGCAACGCTCAAGCAGGTTAATTTGCGGCACGTTTACGACTCTATTTAATAAAGCTGGTGATACTTCACTATGAGCATCCCAAATAGTTACTTTTGCAAAGCCTAAGTTGTTTATAAAATTTGCCATAACTGCGGCACCTAGCGCCTCACCTTCAACACATACTCTGTCTTGACGTGCATAGGGAAAATAAGGAATAACCAATTCAATAGGAGTAGCTTCACTTGAAAGTCTTTTTAGCGCATCAACTGCAACCAGTAGCTGAATTAGTTTTGATGAATCGGTAAGGCGTTCAAATATTTCTACTTTAACCGTAGTTGAAAAGTCCATTGGATTAAAACGAATGTGCTCTTCTCCGCCAGAAAAAGTAAAACTGTCAAAGTCGATAAGTGTTTTATTTCCTGTAGAGTCATGGCTAAATATTTTCATTGTTACTTCCTTTTCATTGTTTGTGTCGCTAGGACACAATCTAATTTAGCAAAGAGTTTATATCTGGTCAAGCTCTTTTGTGTCACAAGGACATTAAGGTGTGTTTTTTATTGTCAATGAGTGTAACAGTAAAAATAAGTTACTGATATAGTGAAGAAAATTAGTGACCGACGATTAAGTTTCCAACACGACTACTTATCGATATATTGGCGATAGTTCCCGCATTAAACTCAAGAGAGTCTTGCTCTATACCGTCAGAAAAAATAACACCGTTCTCTGCCATTTTTGAAGACATACTGAATTTTGAATGATTTGTTATTTTGCCAAAAATCTTGTCACACTGTGTATTAGCTGACGGGAATGGCTCCCTAACCGAATAGTAAAGAAATTCACTATCCCAAGAAAATCCATTCTTTAGGTGATGGTTAACAGGTTCATCTACAATACCACTCGCACCTGTAATTATGCTTCGAAACCAACCAGTAGAGCCTAAGCCTGTGCTAATAATTACGCCACTAGAGCTTTGCTCTTCCTGATGATTATCGACCGTTAACAAATACCTAGCAGACGTGTGGCTTTTAGGGCCAATGAAGAGATCGTTTACCGCTAAAAGAGTTTGACCAATGTTAGTGTTAACTTCAGCCATTGCAATTGATTTTGAATTGATTGAATGACTTAACGTCTGTAAAAGCACTTCTTCAAGTTCATCCCCTAAGAAGGGTAAAAGTTGACCATCATAAAGCGAAGGAATAGGATTAACCGCTATAACAGGCTGTCCATTAAGGTATTTAAGCGTATTAGCCACTAAACCATCTTGACCAATAACTACAATCACATCATCAGGAGAAAATAGGTAAGTTGAAAGTACACTTCTTTCTAACTGTTGAACCCTACTCACCGTTTTCAAAAAGCCAACAGCCTTAGTTACTGAGTTTGAATATAGAGTACTTTCTTCTTCATAATCACTAAATGACTCTCCTAAATGTTCAAGATAAAACTTTGCTTGCCCAAGGGTGCAGTATTTTTCCTTTAACTCCTGCAATCTCGTTTTTCTTGTGACAACTACTATTTTTCTATCAGTGAGCATAAGAAGCTCCTTTAGGTGTTAGTCAGTGCTGTTAGTAAATCAGGTGAAATATTCAAATTACCTATTTTGTTATCGCCTTGTGTTAAGTTTTCTATTGCTTGTGCAATAAGCTGCTCTGGAGCCATGCCACTCATGCTCATTACTCTCAATTTATCAGTATCAATATTTTGATAAGCCTGCATTTGTACTTTTATTTTATATGCCTGTGCATCACCACGTGATTTTTCATTGGCTGAGTTAATTGAGACCAATTCTTCAAGTTGCTTTTCGTCTTCTATTTGGGCCGTGATATTCTCTTTGTTAATTTTAAATTGCTGGATTTTTCTTAATCTCTGTGCTTCTAAGCGTGATTCTTCAAGATCTTGTTCTTTCCTCTGAATTGCCTTTTCAGTTTCTAATTCAGACTCCTTCACGCTTTTTTCTTGCTCAATACTGGATAAACGACGAGCGTAAATTGCATTGTCAGCCTCTTTTAATAAGCTTTCTCTAATTTCAGCTTCGAGTGCTTTTCCTGTTTCAGGACTTGGTTTAATTGATGTTAATGCAACGTCAGTGATCTCTATACCAAGACTTGTTATAGCTTCAGCACCATATAGGTCCTTTTTCAAATCAATGGTTAACTCACGGGCACACACTAAAGAGTCCTTAAGTGACTTAGATTCAATATGATTTCGCAGCAATACCTGAACAGCACGCTGAACTCGTTCATCCATTTTCTTTGGATCTTCTGATGTGTACTTACCTTTAGTATCAATAGTGAAATTCAGCATTTTTGCCGCTTCATGAGGTTGTTCAATTCGATAAGTAACTTGTCCTTGAACTGTTAGTTCTTGAAAGTCAGACGTTTGTAACCTGAAAACAAAAGGCAACTCTTTACTATTACTTGGTATAGCGACAAGTGAAGAGCTAGGAGCATAATAGAAAAAATTTACACCGACTCCTTCTAACTTAATTTTTCCTTCTTTGAATAACATAAGGTGTGTTGAAGGATCTGCTTTTATATATTTAAATCCAAACATAATAATCTCCTTTTATGAATGTGTCACAGCGACACTATTTTAAATATGTCTCAAAGACATTAAGTTGTCAAATATTATTTCTTATTTAATTTGATGAACTGTTCTTGTTGATATAAAAGAGAAATTGATTTAATGTGTCACTAAGACATAAAGATTATTTTGAATGAGTACGATGACAAACTCTTACGATATTAATGAATTTAAGAATCCCCTATTTACTGTTGATAGCGTGCTATTTACGGTAAAAGACGATGCTTTAAAAGTTCTGATGGTTAAGCGAGCAAATGAGCCGTTTATCGGTAGTTGGGGTCTTCCAGGTGGTTTTGTCGATGTTGATTCAGATACCACAACAGATGTAACAGCGTTAAGGAAGTTGGAAGAAAAAACGAGTGTTGCACCTCAATATCTAGAACAGCTACAAGCCTTTTCTGGTATTGACCGTGATCCTAGAGGGTTTAGTGTAACCCTGGTTTACTTTGCCTTAATAGCAGCACAAGAAGTTTCATCACACATAGAAACTATTGATGATGTTCAATGGATTGATATTGATAAAATAGACAGTTTATCAATTGCCTTTGATCATAAAGTTATTATTGAACAAGCTAAAGAGCGCCTTCAACAAAAAGCACTTTACTCGATGGTGCCAGTGTATTGTTTACCTGAATATTTCACCGTTGGTCAGCTTAAGTCTGTTATTGAAACAATCATAGGGAAAACGATACAACGTAAAAGCTTAATTCGTCGTATTGAATCAGCAGACATGTTTGAAACAAGTGAAGAAAAAGTTAAATCCGGTGGTCGTTTAGCCCAGCAGTACAAAGTGAAATCTGGCGTTGACATCGTTAATTTTGAGCGTAATTTGAGTACATAACACAGGGAGAAAGTATGATAGTTTATATCGACATGGATGATGTGCTTTGTGATTATACAACTGCTTTTAATAACGCTATTGAAGAAACTCCAAACATTGCCTTCCCGCAATCTCAATATGGTTTTTATGCTAATTTAGCTCCTATTATAGGAGCTATTGAAAGTGTACAGAAACTCATTAATTTAGAAAAATTTGACCCGTATATTCTTACAGCTCCTTCGACAAGAAACCCTTTTTCATATACTGAAAAACGCGTCTGGATAGAAAAGTATTTTGGGATTGAGTTTACGGAAAAGTTAATAATTAGCCCAAATAAGGGATTACTCAAAGGTGATATTTTAATTGATGACCTTATTTCAGGCAGAGGACAAGAAAATTTTGAAGGAAAAATTATGCAATTTGGCTCTGTTAACTACTTAGATTGGAAAACAGTGATGGTTCAACTCGAAAGCTATAAAATTTAGACGCAAAAAGGTTTTATATATTAATGTCCGCTATGTCGGAACTCCTGCCGTAGAATTTATATTTGTTAACGGCAATTCAGAGCCTATTGCGGTCATTCTAATTTAAATGCTTTTGTTTATTTGTACCCAAAATCTTACTAAATATTTAGCATCCGATTACGTACACAATCTCAAAAGCGGACATTAGAATCATCTAAGGTCCAGATAAAGTAGAGTTGTTAAATCTAAGGCGCTAATGAGATAGTGCTAACCGTCACTATTGCCACATTCCTGACCTAAATTAGTCCTCAAAATTAGACAGATTCATGTCAACAAAGATACGATATATAGTCCTTTAAGTCTGAATAAACCTATAATTAGGATGTTCAGATCATGTGCCTATTTCATACGAATATTGATACGATATCATTTCGATGGTTACCGCTTTACTTTCGATGTATTAGGTACGCCTTAGCTTAAAAACGAATACTCAGGGCTTGCCCATAAACGCTATCTATATCGCTTTCGAAAAGCTTTGGCATACATGCTGACAATAACAATTGGAGGTAATTATGACTAAATTTTCAGTTTATATCGGTATTGATTGGGCAAATGATAAACACGATGTATGTGTTCAAGTGGCTAATTCAAGTGTACGAAAGTTTGAAGTGATTAAGCACTCACCTAGGTCGATCAATGAGTGGATAACCAGTCTTCATAAGCAATACAAAGGACAAATAGCTGTTGCTATTGAACTATCGAAAGGGCCTATAGTTTACGCACTTCAAAAGTTTGATTTTGTTACTATTCACCCTGTTAACACTTCAATGTTAGCTCAATACCGTAAAGCTTTTTCACCCAGCGGTGCAAAAGACGACCCAACGGACGCAGAGATTGCTTTAGATTTAATGCTGAGATATCCCAATAAAATTAAAGCATTAAAAATGGAAAGTGAATCGGTTAGGAAGTTGACCTATCTCGTCGAACAGCGTCGTAAGTTAGTTGAAGATAAAAGACGGTTTAGTAATCGATTAATCGTTACACTTAAGGAATATTACCCTCATTTACTCGATTGGTTTTCACACCGAGGTTCGGGGATCTTTTGTGATTTCATTACACGTTGGCCCAATCTACAAAAGCTTAAAAGAGCTAGACCAGACACCTTGAAAAAATTTTTTGGCTCATACCCTGGACGTACTGCTTCATATAGCGTTAAGCGCATCCAATCTATTAGTGAAGCAGAGCCGCTCACGCTTGATAACGCAGTTATCGAGTCGCACCAACTGCTTGCAGTTGCATTAGCTAATCAACTGCTTGTTGCTGTGAAGGTTATTAAGGTCTTTGATAAAGAAATTAGTGAGTTGTTTAATGCCTTGCCGGATGCAGAGCTTTACAAATCATTACCGGGTACTGGCCCGTGTTTAGCTCCTAGATTACTAGTAGCTATTGGGGAAAATCGTAGTCGATTCAATAGCGCATCGGAAATTCAAATGTATGCAGGGATAGCACCCGTAACAGTGCGTAGTGGTCAAAAGAGCTGGATTCATTGGCGATATCAGTGTTCTAAGTTTACTCGCCAATCATTTATAGAATGGGCAGCTAAAAGTGTTCATCAATCTTATTGGGCAGGCATATATTATCAACAACAACGATCAAAAGGTAATACACACCAGGCATCTGTGCGTTCGTTAGCATTTAAGTGGATACGGATCGTATTTCGATGTTGGAAAACTAAAGAGCCATACAATGAAGCCAAGTATTTAAAAGCATTGAGCGATAGGAATTCCCCATTACTTTTTAAAGAAAAAGCTTGTTAAAGGTCTCAGGGCGTAGAGCAGACGTTAGCCTTGGTTTATTTAGCGGCAAGTGTTCCTGCATTTTCACGTTACGCTGTCTAAGAAACTTTTTCATGACATGTGCTCTTTATTAGGCACCTCTATCGGTTTGAAACACCTGCTTTAGGCATACCCCAGCTCTTTTAAGGTAAAGTATGCATTATTAATTTTTTTGGCTTCTTTTTCCGCTACAACTCGGATCTTTTCTCCGAACTTTGATACTTTATCAGGATGGTACTCTTTTATTTTTTTCTTATAGGCCGATCTAATCTCATCGGGTGCTGCCTCAATCGATAAACCTAACACTTCAAAGTAATCTACTAATGCCCCTGACTCGCTTTCACTATGGTCTTTTTGTTTTTTATCCTGTGAGGTGACGTAAACATGCCCATCTTCATCAACTCGCACGCTAAGTCTTATATGGCACTTTTGGCACTTTATTATTTCAGCAGTTAAAGGAACTGAAAAACGAATTTTTTGGGAGCAGTCAGGACACAATATAATCCGATGATTTGAATTCTGATTTCTCCTTTCCTCTTCATAGATAGACTCAGGTTTCCTTTTTCTTTTAAAAAGAATCAAAAGAATAATCAAAAGAATTAGACCGAGTACAAAATATAAACTTCCATCCATGAACACAGGAGTCTGCAAATCAAGGTTATATTGTGCTTTTGCATGACCTTGCTCTGCTGCCTTTTGATACCAAGCAACGGCTTGCTTATCATCTTGAGGAGTGCCTCGGCCACTTTCATACATCAACCCAAGGCTATATTGTGCGTGTTCATTACCTTGTTCAGCAGCCTTGCGATACCAAGCAATGGCTTGCTTATCATCTTTAGGAGTGCCTCGGCCACTTTCATACATCTGCCCAAGGCCATTTTGTGCGTCTGCATTACCTTGTTCAGCAGCCTTTCGATACCAAGCAACGGCTTGCTTATCATCTTGAGGAGTGCCTCGGCCACTTTCAGACATAAACCCAAGGTAAGATTGTGCGTGTGCATTACCTTGTTCTGCTGCTTTTAAGTACAAAGCAACGGCTTGCTTATCATCTTGAGTAACGCCTTTGCCCTTACCATACATAAACCCAAGGCTATATTGTGCTTTTGCATGACCTTGCTCTGCTGCCTTTTGATACCAAGCAACGGCTTGCTTATCATCTTGAGGAGTGCCTCGGCCATTAACATACATCCCCCCAAGTCTAAATTGTGCGCCTGCATTACCTTGCTCTGCGGCCTTTCGATACAAAGCAACGGCTTGATTATAATCTTGAGGAGTGCCAACTCCCTCATAATACATCAACCCAAGGCTATATTGTGCGTCTGCATTATCTTGTTCAGCAGCCTTTCGATACCAAGCAACGGCTTGATTAACATCTTGAGGAGTGCCAACTCCCTCATAATACATCTGCCCAAGGATATATTGTGCGTCTGCATTACCTTGCTCTGCTGCCTTTTGATACCAAGCAACGGCTTGCTTATCATCTTTGGTTACGCCTTGACCATACTCATACATCTCCCCAAGGTTATATTGTGCGTTTGCATAGCCTTGCTCTGCGGCTTTCTCAAACCAATGGAAAGCTTGTGTTAAACTCGGCTCTACTCCTTCTCCGTATTGATACATGAGTCCTAATGAATATTGAGTAATATATTCTCCTTGTTTAGCGGATTTCTCAAACCAATAGAAAGCTTGCGCTAAATCTTGCTCTACGCCTTCTCCGACTTGGTACATTCTCCCTAATAAGGCTTGCGCACGAGCATCTCCTTGTTCAGCAGCCTTTCGATACCACTTAAGCGCTTGTTTATAGTTATTACTAGAATATTCGGTGTTTGCTTTATTGAACCATTCATCTGCTTCATTAGAGTAGACATTAAAGTTAGCTAAGCAGAATAAAAAAAGAGTTATTATTTTCATGTTTTTGATTGGGGAATACAAAAGCAACATCCTTATACTTATTGAATCCAAAAAAGTAACACAGATACAAAATATTGTTAAGTATTAAGTAGTAAAATGAAAAGTGTTGGCTTTACATTTAATTTTCTTTAGGCTCATTGAGCTATCCTTAGTAATTCATAAGCTAATGTCGGCTTATGGCTAATCAACGACCTAAAGAACAAACCATAGTTAATGTCAGGAATGCGCCTTGAGTTCAAATGGTCAATGCAATGCTATCCTTAAACAAAGGAGCGCAGCTATGAAAAGAAGAACTCGTATTATCTATACTGCTCAGCAAAGAGCTTTAATGTGGGAAAAATACCAACAAGG
>NZ_JACGVN010000042.1:0-10906 GCF_014077245.1 Colwellia sp. BRX8-9 | reverse complement strand
CCAATTAATTACTGTATTAATATACAGCAATTAATCCTGAATACATCTTTAAATTATACTGAAAAAGTAATATCATCACATCTGGACAATTCCTCCAGAGACGTACAACTTAATGAAAGCAAAATTTTCCGGACACGATACATTCCCTCTAAGATATGGATGGCTTTATAAAGCTGTTAACCATATGAATTCAGGCCATTATTTTAAAACATCTAAAAATGAGGATGTTGAAAAAGCCGTTATAGAACTAGGCGTTGGTAAAAACATGGTAAATGCCATCCGTTATTGGTCTGATTTTACGGGTGTTATTAACGATAAAATAAATACCCCCCCTTCAGTAACAGAGCTTGGTAATTACATCTTTGGTGACATTGATGCACATCACGGCAACGACCCTTATTTGGAACAGAAAGGTTCTATTTGGTTAATTCATTTTTTACTTAACTTTGATAACGAATCATTAACTTCATACCGATATTTTTTCAATTTTTCACATGTACAAAGTTTCGAAAAAGAAAAATACTTATTCGATTTTGTCGAGGATGCACAGCGAATTTGTAAAAACGATGGTATTACGGATAAAAGTCTAAAAAAAGATCTCGATTGTTTTCTGCATACTTATTGTCGGAAAAGAAAAGCTAATTCATCTAAAATAATCAAAATAGACGAAGATCATTTTTCATCTCCTTTAGCTGAACTAAATTTAATTAATGATAACGGTAATGGATTTTATACGAGCCCTCTTCGCGAACAACAAGATTTACCTATCGAAATATTCATTTATGCTGTAGCTAGATTTATGAGTTTAACTATTGATTTAGAAGACGTTAACTTAGAGACAGAAGAGTTAACTATTGGTTTTGATACTTTACTAAGTAACCCATTTTCTCCTGGTAGAATATTTCGATTATCAGAACATGGTCTTGGTCAGAAACTTGATGATGCTCAAATGACTACAAATGGTGGATTAACTTGGGTTGATTCTAGAGGCTTGAGACAAATTTCATGCCCTATTAGTTTAATAAAGAACCCTATTCAAATTCTAAATAAATACTATGGAGTTGAATGAAATGTCATCTATGATTGATATCAGCCAAAAATATAAAAGTTCAACCCGTCTAGATAATGACGCTTTTAACCATAAAGATTTCATAGATAGCTTTATTTTACATGGTACAGCTTTAAATGTGCTAGATACTATCAGTAGAGATTTCACTAAAAGTGAACAGCGTTGTTTTACCATCACAGGGCCTTATGGCACGGGTAAATCAACTATAGCACTCTTTTTAACGCAATTATTGTCTGATAAAAAAAATGTACGAAACTACGCGAATGCAAAACTAGCAGCGAGTACTGAGGAAAAGGACTTTCAAACAAGCTTCAACATAAACAAAGGTTGGAAAGTAGTAAAGCATGTTTGTGGTTTAAATGTCCCCTCAGCAACTATTACTTGCTCTATTTTAAAAACACTAGAGCATGAATTTAATAAACAAGATATTTTTCAATTAAACGATGATGAATGCCTTTCTCTAATTGCTTCAACACTTGATAAAAGTGCTAAAGTTGACGGTGTAATCATTTTATTGGATGAAATGGGTAAAGCGTTAGATTATCAATCTAGAGAAAATAAAGATTTATATTTTTTCCAAAACCTTGCTGATGTCATTCAAAAGTCTAAAACACCTGCAATTTTAATTGGCTTCTTGCATCAAGCATTTAGTGAATATTCTAAAGCTATGAACGCTTCAGCTCAAAAAGATTGGGCTAAGGTACAAGGTCGCTATCGCGATATGGGTTACAACCCCTCTATTGATGAATCGTTGGTATTAATTGGTGACTCAATAACTAAGACTGACGGTGTAGAAAAAAAATTAGTTCAAGAGAATGATAGCTTAATTTCTTCAGTACTTAGCTTCTTTCCATCTCAAACTGACCGAAAATCGCCTCTGTTAAACTCTTTACCGTTAGATCCAATAGTAAGCTTACTATTAGGCCCTATATCAAAAAGAAGTTTCTCTCAAAATGAACGAAGTTTATTCGGCTTTTTAGCATCTAATGAAAAAATGGGATTCAAACAGTTTATTGAACAAAATTATCCATCAGAATTGAATGTTGAGAGAAATAAGCTTGAGTTGTTTCACCCTGAGTTATTCTGGGATTACCTACAATACAACTTAAACCACATTATTCTGGCAAGTTCAGACAGTAAAGTTTGGTTGGAAGGCCAAGATGCAATTTATCGAGCTGAACAAAAAGGCTCTGACTTACATTGTCTGATAACTAAGACTATTGCACTGTTAACTCTATTTGGATTTCAACACCAACTATTTGCAAAACGAAAGTTCTTAATTAGTTATTTTAGCTCGCGAGGATTTTCAGAACACGATGTTACTTTAGCCATAAAAGAGTTAGAAGAATGGACAGTTATTATATATCGTCAAAAGCACGATGCATTGTTCGTTTTCCAAGGTAGTGATATCGACATTAATCAATTAATCTCGGTTACAATAGAAGAGATTAAAGATGGTGTAGATTGGACATCTCAAATCTCTCAAGCAAATAATATACTAGCAACAGCTCATTACCATAAAACGGGCACAATGCGCTGGGCACAAACAAAAATAATTGGAAAGCACAACTTCTCTGAAATAGTGGACTTAGATACAAGTCCTGTGAGTGGAGATACATTTTTGTGGTTTGTTCTACCTGTAGATGAGTCTTTATTTGAAAGAGCAAAAGACATTGCTGATAATAATGAACATATTATATTAGGCTACCAATCTCAATTTTCTATATTAAAAACACAGGCAATTGAATTGATTGCTTTGAATAAAGTATTAAGAGAACATAAAGAAATAACCCATGATTTCATTGCAAAAAATGAAATTAATCACCGTATAGAACTCGCAAAACAATCCATATTTGAAGCAACAGATAAAGCTTTTAAAACAGCAGAATGGAAATATGATTCACTGTCACTTGAACACAAAACGTTAGCATCAATAACATCTTCAATTGCCGATCATATTTTCAATAAAGCTCCTGTGATTAAGAATGAATTAGTAAACCGTTCTAAACCATCGGGTAGTGCTAACTCTGCAATTAAGAAGTTACTTATCGCAATGGCTGAAAACTTTGAAGAAGAGAACCTGAACTTCCCTGCTGGTAGCTTTCCAGCAGAGAAAGGATTATATTTTTCATGCTTAAAGAATAAAGAACTTCATACAGAAACTGAAGGTATTTTAGGCTTCAGTCAGCCACGTGATGTAAATCTTAAGGCGTTATTTAATTCTGCAAGTCTTCTGATCAAAAAACGTGGCGATATTGTTTGGTTAAATGAAATTGATGATCTTTGGTCTCAAAAACCTTTTGGTGTTCCTAAGGGAATAAGATCCATTTGGATACTTGCCTTTGTAATGACGCACCTTAAAGATTTTGCATTTTTTGATAAAAACGATGCTACAAACGAACATATGTTTATTACAGCGCCCGATGAAGAGTTTGTAATAAAATTAATGCTAAAATCGTCGTTTGTTGGTGTTCAACTTGTAAAAGTTGACCAAGAAAAAACGGCATATTTAAATGAATTAGCTATTGCTCTTCCAAACTTTAGCGGAGATCCTACCCCCCTAGCAATTGCCCAAGAGTATGTTACATTATTTGCAGGGTTATCAACTTGGACTCGTAATACTAAATCACTATCACAATCAGCTAAGAATTTTATTTTACATTCGAAAACCGCATCTGATCCTCACAATTATTTGTTTAAAAAAATAACATCTCTTTTTCCAACTAAATCCATAACTGAGATAAAATCTGACAATATAAAAACTATATTGAATGAGATTACTAATTCACATATAGAGATGGTTAAGGCATTTAAAACTGAAATAACAAGTTACCTGCCTATTGATGAACATTTATTAAAGCAATGTACAAATGTCGCGGTGTTCACATCGGATGCTAAGCTACAAACATTTGCCCAACGTTTAGGTGAGTTTGCAAGTAACAATAATTGGATACCCAATATAATCTCATTATTATCAGGTAAAGCAGAACGTAATTGGGATGACAATGCAATTAATAAAGCTAAAGCAGAACTTATTGGAGTAATAGAACGCTTTAAGTTAGCTAATTACCAAGCTTCATTTAAAGCTATAGAATATAAATCTGTTAGAAAAGATTATAAGACTCAAATTAGTAATGTCGAAACTTCACTTTCAACATTAGAAGAGCATGAGCAAAGAGCTGTTTTAATGGCTCTATTAGATGGAATGACAAAAGGAGTTGAACATGCCTAAAACCCTTCACGTACTAGGATTGTCCGGCGGTAAGGATAGTGCCGCACTTGCTATGTATATGCGCGATAATTACCCTGAACTTGATATTCAATATTACTTTACCGATACAGGTAAAGAGCTCCCTGAGGTAATTGATTTTATTAATCGTTTGGAAGGTTACTTAGGTAAGCCCATCATCGATCCTTATGATGAAGTTTTTTCTTCTAATCGTACGAAAAAAGATTTTGATTATCATTTGGAAAAACATCAAAACTATTTGCCATCACCCCAAGCACGTTGGTGTACTATTCAAATGAAGTTAGTTCCATTTGAGATGTGGATTAATAAAAAAATGGTGAATGAAGGTTATGACAAAGTAATTTCTTATGTTGGTATTCGTGCAGATGAACCAGCGCGAACAGGCTTTTTAACTAACTCGAATAATGAAGCATACCTCAAAATAGAAATGCCATTTCGTGATGATGGTTTAAACAAAAAAGATATTTTTGATATTTTACAAGGTGCTGATCTCCTATCTGATACTGAAGAAGTTGTAAATTATCGTAAACTGTTTATTGACCTCAGTACTAATATGCCAACAACACCTACAGAAGAAGCAGTTATCAAGCATTTTGAGAATGAAATAATAAATACTACTAACTCAACATATAAGGACTCAAACCTTACTGTAGAGATTTATAGAAAAATTGTTGAGGCTATGGATGTTGGAAAGCCAGGCTATTATGGATGGCGTTCAAGAAGTGGTTGTACCTTTTGTTTTTATCAACAAAAGATTGAATGGGTTAGATTAAAGCAAATATACCCGGATGCTTTTGAAGAAGCTAAAAGCTATGAAAAAACGGCTGAAGAAAAACGCCCTGATGGTACTTTTTATTGGCTAGGCAAAGATACACCTCTTTCAACCCTAGAAGCTCCAGACAGAATTGTACAAATTGAAGCTAATCATGCAAAAAAAATGGAACGTTTTGCCAAAAAAGCTCGAAAACGCCAAAACCAATTACAAATAAATATTGTAAATATTGATACCGATATTATGGATGAAATCTATGATGAAGTAGAGGGTGGTGGCGCTTGTGTTACTTGTTATAAGTGACACCTGTTGTATTTAGATCAAAGCGACTTTTAGTCGCTTTTTTTATGACAGCTACTGATGCAATAAACTGAAAATCCTGATTGAAAACACCTAAAAATCAACGTGCTTTAGCTATTACTGCAATTATAAAGTCTAAGTCATCGATCGATATGTCTAAAGGGAAACTGATCCTAAAAGTATGATCAGCTAACTTTCGATCTAAACCTAATGCAGTTAGAACATGTGATGGTTCAATCTCCTTCGAAGAGCATGCTGAGCCTTGTGCTAAGCATAATTTAGACTCATTATCCCTTACAAATACATCAGTATTAATACTTGGTAAAGTTAATGATATGCAACTCTCTAGCGCAAGTTCAGAGCCATTGACTTGATATTCAATACCATTAAGTTTCAATTGGTCTAATAAGTAAGATTTAATATGGCGTGATTTAAATTTTTCATAGTAGTTCGAAAATACTTCAATAGCTTTTCCAAATCCAACAATAAGTGGAGCTGCAACTGTCCCCCCACGTAATCCGTCTTCTTGACCTGCCCCATGAATTACTGGCATTAAATGTTTTTTACGTAAGTCACGAATATAGATTGCTCCTATACCTTTTGGGCCTCCTATTTTATGAGCTGATAAAGACATTACATCGACATTCATATCATCAACATTTATATCGATTTTCTGGAAACTTTGTGCAGCATCACTATGGAATAACACCCCTAAATCGAAGCAAACCTGACCAATTTCAGCAATAGGGTTAATGGTGCCTAGTTCATTATTCACGTGCATAACGGAGACTAGCGCTGTATCAGGTCTGATTGCATTTAAAATAGATTCAGCTTCAATAATACCATCTCGATTAGGCTTCACATAAGTAACATCATAACCTAAAGACTTTAAGTAATCACAAATAGCGAATACACATTTGTGTTCAATTTGTGTAGTTACAATATGTTTTTTATCTGTTGTTAATTCTGTTCCTAAAAGGAAACTCTTAAAGGCTATATTATTAGATTCCGTAGCTCCGCTAGTAAATATTATCTCACTGGGATATGCACCAATTTCATCCGCTAACTGCTCTCGTACTTTACTGATTTCATCAGAGACTTGTTCACCTAACAAATGACTAGAAGCAGAGTTAGCGAACGTCTTTTCAAATGCTTTTAGCAGTGCTTCTTTTACTTCAGGAAGAATAGGATAAGAAGCTGCTGTATCTAAATAAATCATCGGGATGTTATCATTATACGTCGTATTTTTAGTGATAATTATTCTACCATCAATAAAAATATAAAGGCATACTTATCCAATTCATATTAAATATCGATTAGTATTTGTGCTTATTTAGCTTGCTGTTGAATACTCCAGTTACACAAAATCAACTGAAAAGATGGGGATATTTGATCTTAGACATATTTATTTTCCATGTAAAAGAGTGGCTAAAAGTATAGTTCAGCCAATAGTTAAATTAGTAAAATGCAAATAAATTTTTTAATATAGTAGGCATTGCTAACTTAAATTGCCTCCTAAATATTTGACCTAAAATATCATATAAGGTCTCCATTTTTTATTTTTCAACAACGTGATAACAGGGGTCACCCCATAGTTCATTGGCGCTATCCATCATAATTTTTATGACGGAAGGAATAAACTTACTCATGAAAGCTACAGCATCTCTCATTTGATCTCTATTAACACTGCTATTCCAAGTTGCGCCACCATGTAAGCTTTGATTACGTAAGGTATATAAACGAGAGAATATTACAGATAGAACTGCTGATGTGTTTTTATGACCAAGCGCTTTATGGGCAAAGGCATTAGAAGACTTAAAATCATCTTGCCATTGGGCTTCGGTTTTCTTTTGATTTTGATAATCCCAGAACGGCTGAAAGACATACTGGTTACTTAGAAGCACCCGTATACTGCTAGTAAATTCCTTCCAAACGAGATCTGATAGTAAGTTACCTTCATCTAGTTGACATAATCTATCAATAAAATTTCGAAAGGTTTCTTGCTCGGTAAAGCGGTGGTAATCATCTATTTCATTTGAATAAGCTGCATTAAAAGCTATCCATAGAAAAATAAACTGTGCGTCTTGATCGCCTTCTGCTTGCTCTGCTCTATTAAGCCAGCTTAAGGCTCGATGCACTCGAAGGCTTAAGTTTATCGGGTAGTTATCACGCTCTTGCCGTTGACGGGCTTTAAGTGTTTGATGAGTAATATCCATACTTGTACTTCCGTGTAATTATTATCAAACTATCTTATAAGTAAAGATAAATAGCCAGTTATTTTATTGATACACCCCAAATTCCTTTCTTCTTTAAACCTAAATCAGACGACATGTATGAAATAAAAGGGCGTCACGCCTCTGCACGCATACCAGAGATGTGATTTCAAATATTTTATGAATGGTGCGACGAACAAGTGAGGAAGAAGAAAAACGAGTTCTTTATGTTGCGGTTACTAGAGCCGAAGAGCAATTTATTCTTATCTCTCATTCTAAAGGCAAAGAAACTAAAGCTAAACTTTTTATTCAAGATTTTTTAGAATCGAAACCGAATTTTTCTGAATCCTTAAAATTAAAAATAGATGATTATAAAGAAGTCTTTTAAAATCACGTGTCTCATCACACCATTGAAGTAAATGAATCCACAAAAATTATTAATGCAAGTGTGACTGCTTTGTTATATTAATTATCTTCTATAAGCTCAAATTGACATTCTCTTCTTATTAGGTCCAACTTATTAAAATCACGTGGATCTGATGTGTTTTTGAACTCTTCTCCAAAGTCAGCATTTACTATAAAACAAAACTGTTGAATAAATTTTAACGTGGCATAACTCTGACCAGTTTTTGTAGTTCTTGGAAGAATAGTGCTAGCTAAATTAATTATATGGTCATAATTGAAAACTTTACTATGAACATTTTTAGGTTGTTTCAAATACTCATAGATTTTTGAATGGTTAGTCACTTTAGGTAATATACATTCTACTTCCTGATATTCGACAGGTATTTCCCTTTTTTTTATCGTTATATTGTCAATAGTTAAAATATCATACCCAATCATAAACAATGCAGACTCTAGCATCCTAACTTTGTCAGATATATTATCTTCTTCTGCTCTAGCTTCAGGAAGACAAATGTTGTTAAACACATCATTAAACTCTGAGGATTTTGCTATTTCAAATAAAAGCCAATTAGCTCTAATATTAGATTTCGCATGAAGTGCCCCTGCTTTTTTTGGATAAAACCTGTAACGTTTAGTTGATGGATTCCTATTTTTACTCCCTCTCATAAAATTCAAACACAAAGGAACACTTTCAAAACCATTTACCTCTAAGAATTCTCTCACAATTCTAGCTAAAGCTGCGCCGACCCTATCATCGTAGATAATAGATCTATTGCCAATGAGTGAAAACAACTTAGTAGTTGCCGAATCTGACCGGAGAATTTTATTCTCATCAAACAAGTTGATTTTATCTTCATCATCAGAATCAAGTACTGAACTAGCCAAATTAAGTTTTTCACATAACGTACCTTTTTCTAAGGATTCAACCAACCATCTTACTGGATGTCGAACTACAACTCCTCCCCAGTCAAGTACCTTTAAACTTTGAATTAAAGCAGCCGCATCGTCTCTAGTGTCTAATGCTGACCTTAATTTAAAGGCATGATTATCGAGAGTAACTTTACTTTGGTTGTAATCATTACCTTCCCATAGGTAGTTATCAAATGCCTCTTTAAAACATGTAATATTGAATGTGTTTTTACTATCCTTTTTGGGTGTATAATTTTGATTAAAGGACCCTTTATCACCAAAAACAATATCTTTGAAATAATTTAGAAAGTTTTTAACTTCATTTTTTGATAAATACTCATGTTTATACATTAATCATCTCTCTCCAAGCTTCATATAAAAATACCATAGCGACAGTATCTGTCTCGCAATAGCACAACAGCGCTTTTTTCAATTCTTCACGCTCATAGTCACTCATGTGAGTAAACTGCAATCTTGCATAGGCAGTCAACGCCAACCCCCCGTTATTTAACTCATCACCTTCTGATAATAATTCAACATCATGCTCAGAAATATCAGCAAAAATTTTCGGTAAGTGTTTGTATGGGTCTTTTACTTTACCTTGTCCATCAAATTCAATCCAAACTTTTTCCTTAAAGTTCAAACTGTTAATAGACTCAGTGCCACCTTCACTACCATAAATGGGCTTACTGTATTTTTCTTGCAAATACTTAGAGCTATTTAAAATGGCTGGTAATACGTACTTAATTGAATTTGAGCCATTCGTTGCGGGGTCGTAATAATATTTTTTAACAAGGTCAAGCATATCCACCATACAACGGTCGCCATGCCAGTTTTCTTTACTACTCTTTGTTGAGCGAGTAATTGACTTGATAAACTCAAAAAGTTCGTCTTTGTCTAACTCATTTGAATTATTTAATTGTCTATAAATCATATTCAAATATGAGTTCTCATGTGGTGAGTACATGAATATAGTGCCCTGATCGTTTTCAAGCTGTGCTTTTAAAGCACGAACAAATTCAAAGTTAGGAAACTCACCTTTTGCGGTATTTAAAAATTCACCCGCATGTTCAACTCGCCCATCAGCATGAGCTATATGATGCGAAAATTGAAATGCTATGCCCTCGTAGGGACTCATACCTTTATAAAATGGAATAGCTACCGCACTGGTTTCAAAATCAATGAAGTGTAACGGGTAAGTCCAACTAGCCATCACGTTACGCATACTGTCGGTATCAAAATAGATACTAGTGTCTTTGTTCTGTTCTTTCTCTATTTGCAGCCATTGGCGTTCTTTTTGTACTAATGCAGCTTTTTTATTTTCCACTACTCCAATATCTTCAGGTACAAGATCAACAAGTTTGATAATACCTTGTTCTATACACTTATCTGCCCCTGTATAGTTCCAAATATCAAGTACAGTTTTATCGTCAAAATCAGCATCAGACCAATGTAACTGTTCTTTCCAACAAGCTTTAAAACCACTTAACTTACCATCCTTCTCATCAGCCTTTGAGCATTGAAACTCACACGTTTTACACTTCTTTTTGATAACAGGTGCTATTTTCTGGTCTTCTTGATAAAACTTAGCAAGTGCCGTAATGTTCTCTTTGAATGAATGGGCTGGCATTCCTGTGGTTAATTCGGTGTCGTATGCAAGTTGCACTGCTTTATCAACATTTACTTTAACTAACAATTTATTTGATAAGTCTTCTTTGGTAAGACTTGACGATACTGACACCCCTTTCCGATTTTGCTCATCTTTAGCTAAAACAAATTTTTGATTAAGACCATCAGTTGCACAAGTTGCCGTTTTATCTACTAGCATTAA
The DNA here is from genome assembly GCF_014077245.1 of Colwellia sp. BRX8-9. Lineage (NCBI taxonomy): Bacteria > Pseudomonadati > Pseudomonadota > Gammaproteobacteria > Alteromonadales > Colwelliaceae > Colwellia > Colwellia sp. BRX8-9. The sequence goes on along the minus strand of NZ_JACGVN010000042.1, from coordinate 157 downwards.
GTAGCTACTGACAGTCGATTTTGGAAAGGCATTTTTTAAAACATGTTTTTGAAAAGCAACATCAAAAATGTACGGCTTCCATTTTGAATCAAGCTTGTCACCTTTTTTATTATGAAAGTCACCATTGTCTTTTACTGAATAAGATTTTGCTTTCACT
>NZ_JACGVN010000045.1:0-2930 GCF_014077245.1 Colwellia sp. BRX8-9 | reverse complement strand
ACTACTTAGGGTTGTATGGTTAAGTGACTAAGCGTATGTGGTGGATGCCTTGGCAGTTAGAGGCGATGAAGGACGTGTTAATCTGCGATAAGCATTGGTGAGGTGATAAAAACCGTTATAGCCAATGATTTCCGAATGGGGAAACCCACTGACATAAGTCAGTATCATTAAGTGAATACATAGCTTAATGAAGCGAACCAGGAGAACTGAAACATCTAAGTACCCTGAGGAAAAGAAATCAACCGAGATTTCGTTAGTAGCGGCGAGCGAACGCGAATCAGCCCTTAAGCTTATTGGGCGCTAGTGGAATGTACTGGAAAGTACAACGATACAGGGTGATAGTCCCGTACACAAAAGCAACCTTTGAGTGAAATCGAGTAGGACGGAGCACGTGAAACTTTGTCTGAATATGGGGGGACCATCCTCCAAGGCTAAATACTACTAACTGACCGATAGTGAACCAGTACCGTGAGGGAAAGGCGAAAAGAACCCCTGTGAGGGGAGTGAAATAGAACCTGAAACCGCATACGTACAAGCAGTGGAAGCCGGATTTAGTCCGGTGACTGCGTACCTTTTGTATAATGGGTCAGCGACTTATATTCTGTAGCAAGGTTAACCGATTAGGGGAGCCGTAGCGAAAGCGAGTGTTAACTGCGCGTTTAGTTGCAGGGTATAGACCCGAAACCCGGCGATCTACCCATGGGCAGGTTGAAGGTTGAGTAACATCAACTGGAGGACCGAACACACGTATGTTGAAAAATGCGGTGATGACTTGTGGGTCGGAGTGAAAGGCTAATCAAGCCGGGAGATAGCTGGTTCTCCCCGAAATCTATTTAGGTAGAGCCTCGCACGAACACCATTGGGGGTAGAGCACTGTTAAGGCTAGGGGGTCATCCCGACTTACCAACCCTTTGCAAACTCCGAATACCAATGAGTGATATGCGGGAGACACACTGCGGGTGCTAACGTCCGTTGTGAAGAGGGAAACAACCCAGACCGCCAGCTAAGGTCCCAAAGTACTAGTTAAGTGGGAAACGATGTGGAAAGGCATAGACAGCTAGGAGGTTGGCTTAGAAGCAGCCATCCTTTAAAGAAAGCGTAATAGCTCACTAGTCGAGTCGGTCTGCGCGGAAGATGTAACGGGGCTAAACTAGTCACCGAAGCTGCGGATTCATAATTTATTATGAGTGGTAGGGGAGCGTTCTGTAAGCCGTTGAAGGTGAGTTGTAAAGCTTGCTGGAGGTATCAGAAGTGCGAATGCTGACATGAGTAACGATAAGGGGAGTGAAAAACTCCCCCGCCGAAAGACCAAGGTTTCCTGTCCCATGTTAATCAGGGCAGGGTAAGTCGGCCCCTAAGGCGAGGCGGAAACGCGTAGTCGATGGGAAACAGATTAATATTTCTGTACTTCTATATATTGCGAAGGAGGGACGGAGTAGGCTAAACAGGCACGGCGTTGGTAGTCCGTGTGAAAGTACGTAGGTGGTTGACTTAGGTAAATCCGGGTCTTCATTCAACACTGAGATACGAGACGAGACTCTACGGAGTTGAAGCTGTTGATGCCATGCTTCCAGGAAAAGCTTCTAAGCTTCAGATATATAGGAACCGTACCCCAAACCGACACAGGTGGTTAGGTAGAGAATACTAAGGCGCTTGAGAGAACTCGGGTGAAGGAACTAGGCAAAATAGTACCGTAACTTCGGGAGAAGGTACGCTACTCTCGGTTAAACCCTTGCGGTGTAAGCTAAGAGTAGTCGAAGTAACCAGGTGGCTGGAACTGTTTATTAAAAACACAGCACTGTGCAAAATCGAAAGATGACGTATACGGTGTGACGCCTGCCCGGTGCCGGAAGGTTAATTGATTCGGTTAGCGCAAGCGAAGCTGATGATCGAAGCCCCGGTAAACGGCGGCCGTAACTATAACGGTCCTAAGGTAGCGAAATTCCTTGTCGGGTAAGTTCCGACCTGCACGAATGGCGTAATCATGGCCACACTGTCTCCACCCGAGACTCAGTGAAATTGAATTTGCGGTTAAGATGCCGTATACCCGCGGCTAGACGGAAAGACCCCGTGAACCTTTACTATAGCTTGACAGTGAACATTGCTCCTACATGTGTAGGATAGGTGGGAGACTATGAAACTTTGTCGCCAGATGAAGTGGAGTCTACCTTGAAATACCACCCTTGTATGCGTGATGTTCTAACCTAGGGCCCTTATCGGGCTTGGGGACACTGTCTGGTGGGTAGTTTGACTGGGGCGGTCTCCTCCCAAAGAGTAACGGAGGAGCACGAAGGTTGGCTAAGTATGGTCGGACATCATACGGTTAGTGCAATGGCATAAGCCAGCTTAACTGCGAGACAGACACGTCGAGCAGGTACGAAAGTAGGTCATAGTGATCCGGTGGTTCTGTATGGAAGGGCCATCGCTCAACGGATAAAAGGTACTCCGGGGATAACAGGCTGATACCGCCCAAGAGTTCATATCGACGGCGGTGTTTGGCACCTCGATGTCGGCTCATCACATCCTGGGGCTGAAGTCGGTCCCAAGGGTATGGCTGTTCGCCATTTAAAGTGGTACGCGAGCTGGGTTTAGAACGTCGTGAGACAGTTCGGTCCCTATCTGCCGTGGGCGTTTGAGAATTGAAGAGGGCTGCTCCTAGTACGAGAGGACCGGAGTGGACGAACCGCTGGTGTTCGGGTTGTTATGCCAATAGCATTGCCCGGTAGCTACGTTCGGAACTGATAACCGCTGAAAGCATCTAAGCGGGAAGCAGGCTTTGAGATGAGTTCTCACTGGAGCTTTAAGCTCCCTAAAGGGTCGTTGGAGACTACAACGTTGATAGGTCAGGTGTGTAAGGACTGCGAGGTCTTGAGCTAACTGATACTAATTGCCCGTGAGGCTTAACCATACAACACCCAAGTAGTTTTACT
>NZ_JACGVN010000010.1:0-179006 GCF_014077245.1 Colwellia sp. BRX8-9 | reverse complement strand
TCAGCAATTAAAGCGACGACATAACTTAAGCCATTGCAATAAACTCTTTGCTTGAAAACATTAAAACAGGTGTGAATTATAAAGCCATGATTTTGGAGAAATAGCCTTGCCAAAAAATTGTTATTTTGGGAGCAAATTGACTACATCTTTCTTTAATACATGCATATATTGTCAAAATATCTCTTATAGCTGAGGACTCCATAAATGTTGAAGTTTATTTGTCATCTATTTAGCTTTTTAACATGAGTGTCTTATTAATTACTTTTTGATCTTTAAAGTGAGTGTCTTTAAATTATTTAAATTAATGGTTTAATGCCTCACGAGTGGGGCTGTATTTATTGTAACTTTTGCTTCATAAAATCGATAAAAATTCGGTTCTTATTGGGTAAATATTTACTTTGTACATACTGCAAACAAATATCACCTTGGTAATTACCTTGTAACCGCCAATCTTCCAAAAGTGGAATGAGCTTGCCACTGCTAATGCCCTGTTGCGCGATATAATCAGGCAGAGAGCCAATACCAAAGCCCTGTTCAATAGCGTCTCGACGCATTTCACTGTGGTTAAGTAAATATGAACCAGTGACTTGTACGCTTGTTTGTTGATTTTTTTGACTAAATCGCCACCGGCTATCTGACATATTTTCACCTAAGCAAAGGCAGGGTAAATTTTTTAAATCGTCGGGGTGTGTTGGTAGCTGATGGTTAGCTAGAAAATCAGGACTGGCACATAACACTTGTTCACTGCGACCAATTTTAACGTTGACCAAAGCTTCAATCGGGTTGTCATTGATATGAATTAAGAAATCAACACCGTCATGAATAGGATCTAAAATCCGGTCAGTTACTTTTAAATGCAATTGAATATCAGGGTAGCACTTTAAAAACTCGACAAAGAGTGGCCGCAATACTCGATTGGCAAGTGATTTTGGTGCCGCCACCCTCAACAATCCACTAACCGTTGATGTTGTCGAGCTACTGGCATTAACGGCTTGCTCTGCTGACTCTATCATTTGTTTACAATAATTAAAGGTTAATGTTCCTGACTCTGTTAACGCTAGTTGCCGTGTAGTGCGTTGTAATAGTTTTATGCCTAAAGCATCTTCTAATCGGCTAATTTGGCGACTTACCGCTGAGGGTGTTACCCCAAGTTTTATAGCCGCTTTACTAAAGTTGCCCTGCTCAACGACAGTTACCAAAATAGCCATATCAGACAATAAGGGGATTAGTTTATTTGTGTCCATCAAGCACAAGTCCTTTTACAAATAGGTGTATTGTTTTAAATTTCTCATAGATTAACATAGCTGCACAGTAACAAGTGAGTTGCTATGAGACTATTTTAAATGATGAGAGAGAAATATGGAGTTGTTAATAAGTACTTACATGACAGAAATTATTGCGGTAAGCACCATCGCTATTTTTATGGCTATGTTGCCTGGTGCTGATTTTGTCATGGTGACTCGCACGAGTATCTATAATGGCCGTTTATCGGGGTTATATATGAGTCTAGGTATGTGTTTATCAGTTTGTATACATGCTAGCTATTCGATTGCAGGATTAGCGGTTGTGATTGCAAACTCTGCCTGGTTATTTGCGACAATCAAATATTTAGGAGCGGCTTACCTTATTTATGTTGCCTGGCAGTTATTAACAACACGTGATCTGTTAAATAATGATCACAACAATCAAACCGCAGCAATGTCGCCTTTTAACGCGATGCGTCGAGGCTTTACCTGCAACATCTTAAATCCGAAAACATCTATCTTCTTCTTAAGTATTTTTACGCAAGTTGTTTCTGTAGATACTCCGCTAATAATGCAAGTAAGTTATGGGATAATTATTATGTTGGCTCATTTTATTTGGTACAGCGGTGTGGCGTTATTGCTATCACACCCTAATATAATGCCTCGTTTCAATCGTCACAAACAAAAAATAGATAAAGTCGCAGGATTCATATTGATGATAATTGCTATAAAGCTCATTTTAATGAACGCTGTTTAAGTAAAGATTGATCAGGCGTTTATTTAGGTCTGCCAACTTATATCAGCCTTCCAGTGATTCGCCCTTAGCCCTCACTTTACGTTTGAATGATTTAGCTAAGGCTATTACACCCTCGATAATGGCTTTGGCAATGGAGAATGTGCATGCAATGTATTTGATAACCATTTACACTTTGCAGGCGTTCTTTTTGTGTAATATTTTATATTAAGCAAATTGGCTTATTAAACCTCTCAAGTTTGATTTAAGTCATTAATAGCATTACATTGATTATACATGGCTAAAAAATAAACATATTTATGGATTAAATGTGGCTGAATCTTTGATATCAGAACTGAAAAGGCGAAATGTTTTCAAGGTTGGGATTGCCTACCTTGTTCTTGCTTGGGTTGTTGTTCAAATCACGTCAATTGCTGTTCCGGCATTACACTTGCCTAATTGGATAAATACTGCGGTATTTTTTTTTGGTCTTATTGGTTTTCCTTTTGCCCTTTTTTTTGCTTGGGCGTTTGAAATAACTCCCGACGGTATCAAGCTTGAATCCGCCATATCGTCTGGAGATTCTACTGCTGCTCTTACAGGTCGTAAATTAGATTTTATCATTATTGGCCTTATGGCAATTGCCTTGATTTACTTTATTTATGAGAGTCGTTTTCAATCACCAACAGCTTTAGTCTTGCCAACAGAACAAGCTGAAGTTATTGCCCAAGTTTCCATCAAAGTTAATGCAAATAATCCATTAATATCAGAGCCAAAGGGTACCTCGATTGCTGTACTTCCTTTTGTAAATATGTCTTCTGATAAAGAACAAGAATACTTTTCAGATGGTATTTCAGAAGAAATATTAAATGTATTAGCAAAAATACCGAAACTACAAGTAACCTCTCGTTCATCGGCGTTTGCCTATAAAGATACTAAGATTAATATTTCGGAAGTTGCTAAAATTTTGGGTGTAAAAAACGTACTCGAAGGCAGCGTGAGAAAGTCGGGTGTAAGAGTGCGTATAACCGCTCAGCTCATCAATGCTGAAACAGATAAACACTTGTGGTCTGAGTCATATGATCGCGAGCTTGATGACATCTTTCAAGTACAAGATGAAATATCAGCAGAAATTGTCGATGCACTGAAGGAAACCTTAGGCATATCATTAGTTAAGACAGTATCTTCTGCGCAAACGATTAACCCTAAAGCTTATGATTTATATCTGCAAGGTCTAAGGGGACTTCATACCTATACCTTTGAAAGTTTAGATAATGCCGCTGCTGCTCTTGAGTTAGCAACAGACATTGCTCCCGAATTTTTGATGGCGCGCATTAAGCTGGCAGAAACATATGCTCGTCAAATTATTACGGGTAGTCGCTTTGATTGGCTAATACTTGATAAGGCAGAAGCGCTAATTAAAGAAGTACTTAGCATTAATCCAAACTCTGCTGAAGCTTATTTTGTTCGGTCATTAATTATAAAAACAGATCGTAAGTTACGTAATCAGTATGCAAAAGAAGCTTATCGGCTAAATCCTAATAATGTTGATATCATCATAAGGCATGCACAATCAAATGGTGCTGAAATGGGAGAAGATAACGCTAGGGCTTTATTTGAAAGGGCTCAAAAAGTTGACCCTCTTAATGCTGATTTACCGTATTTTTTTGCAGTATATTTAGTACAAACATTACAAAAATATTCAGAAGCGGAACAAACGCTTAAACAAGCTATTAAGGTTAACCCGAAGAATACTTTTTATCCTTTTTATTTAGGACAAATATATGCACAGCATATGGGGCAAATTGTTGATGCTATTAAGCTCGCTGAAAATGGTGCAAGGTTAGACCCTAACGACCCATATTTTCCTCAAGCACTTTCGATCTACTATTTATCTTTGGGATCTGGTCTTAAGTCTCTTGAATATGCAGAAAAGGCAATGTCGATTAATGCCAATAACGCTGAAATTATCAATCAAAAAGTGAACAGTCTTATTTATCTTGGGCAAACCGCTAAAGCGTTAATACTCATTAACGATACCATAGCCGATGTTAATACGGTATATCCCAGTACACAACTCAAAGAGCGCTTTATTACTGGTGCCATATACTTATTACTCAAGCAGCAAAAATTTGCCGATGCAGAGGCATTGATTAATCTTCATATCCCGGGGATAAATGAATGGGTTAATCAACCACCCCCCGCAACATTGAATGCTATAGAAAATGTAAATGGCATTTTGCTACTTGCCCGTGTTTATAAAGCACAAGGTCAGTTAGCCAAAGTTGAAAAGCTTATTGAGGGAGTAAAGGGACGAGATGAGTCTTTTTATCTTACAGGTCAAGCACGCTTGTTGGGTATTGAATACATGAACCTTGCTATCAGTAGCTCACTCGAAAATAACGATGAGCAGACCATTAAGTACCTCGAAGCTGCCATTGATAATGGTTATTTATATAATTGGCGTGCTAACTTATTACAATCACCTTATTTTATCGATCTAGCGCAACAGCCAAGGTTTACGGCATTAATAGGACGATTAGAAACTGAAATGCTAAAACAAATAGCGGTACTTAAGCAATAGTTAAGATTTTGATAAAACGATATTTATACTCTTGTCTGTATAGCGTGCAGTATTTCTATAGTTAAATCAGAAGTTTTTGTGGCAGAACGTTTGGTTTATGGCTGATATCACTAAGGCGAAATCAGCCATATAATCGCAATGTGATTGGTACAGTGCGAATAATGCGATTTTTTTATTCTTCTTGCAATGCAATAGCAGCCATTTTCATAGTACTTTCAAAGACTTTGCTTCTGCTATAAACAGGCTATTTAAGCTACAAAACATTTGGTTTTTCTGTGTTTTTTATGTTTCTTGCAATGCAATAGCAGCCATTTTCATAGTACTTTCAAAAGTCTCTGCTCCGGCTATGAACAGGCTATTTAAGCTACAAAACATTCGGTTCTTCTGTGTTTTTTATTCTTCTTGCAATGCAATAGCAGCCATTTTCATAGTACTTTCAAAAGTTTCTGCTCCGGCTATAAACAGGCTATTTAAGCTACAAAACATTTGGTTTTTCTATTGTTGTTATTCTTCTTGCAATGCAATAGCAGCCATTTTCATAGTACTTTCAAAAGTCTCTGCTCTGGCTATGAAAAGGCTATTTAAGCTACAAAACATTCGGTTCTTCTGTTGTTTTTATTCTTCTTGCAATGCAATAGCGGCCATTTTCATAGTACTTTCAAAAGTCTCTGCTCTGGCTATAAACAGGCTATAAACAGGCTATTTAAGCTACAAAACATTTGGTTTTTCTATTGTTATTATTCTTCCTGCAATGCAATAGCGGCCATTTTCATAGTACTTTCAAAAGTTTCTGCTCCGGCTATGAAAAGGCCATTATGACAGAACATTGCATCGTCAATACCGGTTACGGCTTTTAGCGCATCATCAGATAAGCCAGCCCATGCTTGAGGTAGTGATTTTCTATCTTCGAATGAACCCGGTTCAACAGGCACTGTTTGAATTCTCCAAGGACCAGAACCAGAAGGATAAACCATATATAAAGCTTGTGCAGACAGAGAATGAACGGTTCTTTTCCATGGCGTATATTTATCTAAAACAATCACTCTTGGATCTTCTGCATTCTCAATCGCTTTAGCGACAATTTCTTTTGCACTAATTCCGCCATTTGCAGAGGCAATAAATCGTGTCAAAATACGTGTCGCAAACTCAACCGCCTCATCAAAACAGCTATCAAAGTGACTATCTTCTTGCCAAGTAGGGTTGAACATTGAAATCGTTTGGCTAAGGCTAATACCTTGGTTTATACCTTTAGAAGCGCCTTCGGTATAGCCACAATCAATAGCGTCAATTGTTGAAACTAGCCCTGCATCAACAGCGTTAGCTACGTCTTGGTTACCCTGACATATTTCTAAGCCATATTTCTGCCAAACCAAGCCAAATGAAGAATAAGGAATTCCATTTTCGCGCTCACCGGCACCACCACGCTGATGGTGATCGAATCGACCTGCATCTGCGTTATATTCACCACCTACATCAATAACAAGATCTGCTTTACCGATAACCTCTAAATTGCGTGTGCGTATGAGGTTAAAGTTAGGAAAAATGTGTTTAAGAGCAGCGATACTAAACACGTCATCTGCATGAAAATTACCGTTGTGAGTTGCTATAGTTATATCATTCATTTTTTATATCATTTTAGAAAGGAATAAGAAGATGTTGCTAGTTAACTTCACTATTTTGACTGGCCGATTTGGGACAACGTCAAGGTGTAGAAATTATAAGGCAGATTCTATACGAAGACAGCTCACAAAAATAGTGGGCTTTTAATAACACTAGTTTTCAATAGCGGTGCAAAAATCAATAAAGAACAATAATATCCTTGTTAATAATGTTGATTGAATCTGCGTTTAGCTAAGGGGAATGATAGGGGGTATTTTCTAAATTGGGCTTAAAACGCATCATCTTCGCTGTAAACATTAACATCAAGATCACCGTCCATGCTTTCTGAAACTAAAAAAATTATTGGTTTACAGCAAACTTGGCAATCTTCAATATACTGCTGGTCTACGTCGGCTGAATCAATGAGTACTTTAATTGTTTCGCCACAATAAGGACATCCTATGCGCTTTTTAGTCAATTGATTCAATTGTTACGGTTTCCTATAATTGTCAGTAATATAATCGTTCATTATCGAGAGTTATTTTAAATGATAGGTGGGAAAGGTGTAATGATAAAGCCATATTCAAGCATAACTCAACGCTATGCCTGAATACTGGTAATTAACCAAAATGATTAAAAACGATTTTGTTACCATCTAAATCACGAAAGTAAGCACCATAAAATACGTCAGGTATACGCTGCCCTGGTTCTCCATCACAAGTCGCACCTAAGGCAATGGCTTTATGATACATTTCATCGCACTGCTCTTTTGAGCCCGGCGCAATAGCAAGCATATTGCCGTTACCACAGTTTTGAGGCGCTTCATTATAAGGTACACAAATAGCGAGCATGGGCTCTTTCATACTTTTACCAATAAATATAATGCGTTCCATTTTTATTAACGTTTTAGCGCCTATAGGTGCCAAGAGTTCATTATAAAAGGCTTCTGATTTTTCTAAATCGGTTACACCGATGGTGGCATAGCTAAGCATATCTATTCCTTTTTAATTATGATTAAGGTGATTCATTTTAAGTAGAATGTTAACTACAACAGGTTAACCAAATCATGTCAATAACGCTTGTTTATTCAGATATTATGGGATGGATTTATAACTCGTACAATATGATGAATATTAACTATTTTAATAACGTGGCTAACTATTTATTGGTATTTAGCAATAATTTTCTCAATGCTTTTATTATCAATCATTTGTTGTAATGCTTTATTTAATCTTGGTAAAAGTTCAAGTTTTGTTGGGTGTACACGCATCATAACTTCTACCGAGCTCACCACGTCTCCCACGACAATATCACTTAAAGTTGGAAGATGTCTTTTCATATATTGTATTGAGGATTTACTGATAAAAATTTGGTCAACACGTTCAGCCAACAATTGCTTAATGAGCAAACTTTCTGATTTATTTAATACCTTGTTGATGTCATTATTGGTAAAGGATGCCTCAAACCTAGGATAAGTGAAGCCTCTAACTATGCCTACTTTGTGTCCAAATAAATCTCTTGGTCCTTTTACTTCAAATTCATCACCAGAGCGAAAAACAATCACTTCTTCAACACGTTCATAGGCAATGGAATACAAACCTATTTCTTTTGAATTACTGCGCCAAATAGGGTTGATTCCGGGTTCAATATCAACACGGCCAAGGTCAAATTCAAGCATAGCTCTAGCGGCTGGCATTTTAACCATTATAAAAGTATCGCCGGTAATTTCTCCTATTTGGTGAAACATGTCGGCAAATATGCCTGATATTGTAGCCTTGCCTTGTTGATCTATTGTAGAGATATTGTGTGGAGGATTGGCAGGATCGTAAGAAATTACCTTATAGGTATCAGCGATGAGTGGCCATGATGTGATAAGAAGGATATTAATAAAGCATAACTTTATTTTACAACGTAGAGTCATTTTACTTTCTTTTCAATCGGTGATCTTACAATAAACATAGCAGAATATAGGTGGTTAAGGGAATAAATCTCATGGTGAAATTATAAATATTTAATGGGTTTTAATCCTGCTAAGTTTGTGGTGCTATGGCAGACAGCTTAATCGTTATAAGGTGAACTGATTGAACTGTATCGCCAAAGTGATACTGCGAAATAATAGTAATCTTCGCTAAAGCTTAGCTAATATAGCCATATTTTCAAGTTGTCGTTTTTTAAGTGATTGAAATAATGATAAAATATATAAGGAATAAACTTTGCAAGATAGCATTTTTATTTAATGAATAATGAGACAACCTAACCATGAATATAAACCTTTGGGTATTTTTAAGTATCGCTGTGATTTTTTTAGTGAGTTTTTTAATTATTTTGGTATTAAGTACCAATAAAAAGAAAATAAAAGAATTAGAAGTAGAAGCGTTGAAATTAGAAAAAGCTAATTTAGAAACAGAAGTCGCGGCAGCGGTTAATAAAACACTGGGTGACCAATTAAGTCGAATAGAGGTATTGGAAGCTATCGTTACCGATAAAAACTACAACCTAAACGAAAAAATAACTCGATTATAAATAGTAATCCTATTAATTTTTTCTAATACATTAATAGTATGAAATATTGATGTATTAGCGGTTAAGACAGACTACCAGCAGATAAAAATAGGCGATCAGCTAATCGCCATAGAAGGATGCAAAATTTCTGGCTGTCGGCACACTAAACTAAAGCATTAATGAATAAGTCCAAAGGGCAGTGATTACACTTTATACTCCTTAATACCGATGGTTCAGAATATTCGACGAGTTTGTTGCTAGAATAAGGTGTTTGGTTAATCTTTTAGGCCTATTTTTTTTAATAAGACCATCATTGGGCACCATTTAGTAAATGATGACTGTATTAAGTTGACCGCAATAAAAGCAGTAAACCATAACCAGTTTATTGATAATGTTACGGTTAAAATAAGTGAAATAAGTATCATTGTGCCTGCTATTAGTCTTAATGCATCGTTCTTAGTCATGGTAACTCCGTGATATTGGTATGGTTAAATTAGTATTACATCATATTATATTAGGTTTTATTAAATTAGCAAATACTAATGTATGTTGTTGGCGCAAGTTATGGTGGTTATGCGGCGGCCATGGCGGCGTTAAAAACACCTGACTTATTTTGGTACGCAGTCAGTTTTGCCGGAGTGAGCGACCTTCGAAATATTTTTTTTAAGAGTCGTTACTACACTAATAAGAAATTTGTAGAACACCAAATGGGTAAAGATGTTGACACTTAATCGCCCGTTCACCGTTTTATCAGGCAAAGCGAATTAATATACCTATGTTATTATTCCATGGTGCCAGCGATACCTTGGTTAATGTTCGTCAAAGCCAAAGATTTTACCAGAAGCTATTAGACTTAAATAAGCCAGTTGAATATATTGAATTGGCAGACGGCGACCACTATTTGTCTATTCAGCGTAATCGACACAAAGCTTTTACAGCCATTGCCGAATTTTTTAAACAACATTTAGTCAGCCTAAAGTGATGATGTATTCTTAATATAAAATAGGCAAAAGAGCTTAATTATGAAAATTTTATTTTTGGCTAATAAAGATTTAGCGAGTAATTTTGCACTGAATAAACTGCTACCAGAGGTCTGTAAACACCATGAGGTTCATCTATGGTTATCAGCAAAAGTAGGCAAAAGCAGTGTGATACCAACGCCATTAAAGACGCTAAAGTTTTTCGAGCAAGACTTGTTTAACCAACTGCTAAGTCCGCTAATTCCTAAGACTAAAAGTAATAACGATAGCTATAAAACTTTTGATGGCTTTAGCGTCTTTTTAAATTCAGCGATTCGAGACGTCAAGCAAATTAATTCGCCTGAGATGATTAATGATTTGAAAGAGTTGGCGCCCGAACTTATTGTTTCAATACGCTTTGGTGGCATCCTAAAAGAAAAGGTTATTAATATTCCTACCAAAGGCATTATTAATCTGCATTCTGGCATATTACCTAAGTATAAAGGCGTGATGGCGACGTTTTGGGCAATGAAAAATAACGACGATAAAATAGGTACGACACTGCACACCATTGACGATGGTTCGATAGATACAGGAAAAATAATCAAGACTTCTACCACACTAGTTAATAGAGAGAAATCTTATTTATGGCATGTGCTTGAGCTTTATAAGCAAGGTGCAACCGATATATTAGCGGCTATTGAAACACTTGAAAATGACGAGTTACTTTGTTCTCAGCCACAAGAAAAGAGTGCTAGCTATTTTACCTTTCCAAATAAAAGTGAATGTCTAGACTTTGAACAAAGTGGTTTTAAAATCACCGATGAGCAAGAGTACATTGAATTTATGCAACAATATTACTTGTAAGTATAAATTTTAGTTTGACTAATATGTTGTTGTAAATAAAAAGGGGGGAGCATTAATAATGCTCCCCCCTTTAGTCTTTACCATTAATATAATCGCTAATTTATGACGTTCTAAGGATTATAAACAACATCCAAGCTTACACCACTAGCAGCTGAATAGCCGTAAATACCGATATGCCAAGTGTCTGCTACAGGGCTGGTAAATGAACAGACTTCATTATTGCCACCTTTGTATGGGCGACAATCATAAGTTGATGATGTTGGCTGTGCGCCACGTCGAATATATAAATCAGCATCACCAGTACCACCACTCATCGTGAAGTCTAATGTTGCCATGCCGGCTGGTACGTTAATGGTGTAATAAGTCCATGCTTGACGAGCGACACTAATATCCGTTAAAGATGCACTGCCGCCGGTTGCTCCGCCACCTGTTGTAGGTTCAGTAAAGCTACCTGTTAAGTTAACACCAGAGAAAGCTGAGTAGGCAACAACTTTCACATAATAAGTGCCCGCTTGTGCCGTACTAATAGGACAACTTTCACTATTACCACCAGCATAAGGACGACAGTCATAGCTAGTACTTGTAGGTGCTGAACCAAATTTAACATATAAATCAGCATCACCTGTTCCACCAGCCATATTAAATGTTAGGTCTGTTGCACCCGCTGGAACTTCCATTGTAAAGCTAAGTTCAGTACTTGAAGCTAAACCAGTTTTGGTTGTGCCATTACTTAATACATCATCACCAGTTGGTGGCGGTGGTGGTGTTACGCTACCACCACAAGTTGCAGCTAATGCATCAGACGCTGCTTTTGCTTGTACTAAGCCAAAACCTGTCTTGTCATCGCGGCCAGCAACATCAAGATCAATAGCCGTTGATTTTAATGCACTTCGAACTTCGTCAGCGCTACAATCAATGTTATTACTCCAAACAATCGCTGCAACACCTGTAACATGAGGCGTAGCCATTGAAGTACCGTTGTAATAAGCATAGTTTTGCGAGCCGTTAACCGTTAACGTTGCCGCACTGCCTAACTGCGTCAATAATTGCTGACCCAACGCACGACTAACCGAAACACTGGGCACTGAAACAGCGTTAGTAGAATCAACTAAGAATGGATTTTGTAAACCAGGACGAGTACTGTCACTATAAACAATAACACCAGAGGCACCTGCATCAGCACAAGCTTTAGCTGGGTTTATTTCGGGGTAATTACTGCCTTTTTGGTTGTCATTACGTTCTGCTAAACAAATATTACCAGCAACATTACTACAGCTGTAGTTACTTCCTGAAAGTGTACAACTTGCTAAAACACCGTTTGCACTGCTATCTACATTGCTTACGATGAAGCTACCACCACTTTCAATGTAATGAGTTTGTGGCACAATATCATTAGCATAAGTTGTTGAACCTAAGTTAATAAAACCTAAGCGACCATCGCCAGCAACGGTTGATAAAACAGCTTCACCAGGCGCAGAAATTTCAACTTGTGGTGTGTATTGAGAAAACTCAGCATGTTGATTGTTGCTATCAAGTGCGCCAACAGCCATAACAGCGTCATAAGAAGCAGGGTAAGATAATGTGGTATTGCCATCATTACCTGAAGCGGCAACTAATAATACGCCAGAATCAGCAGCGGCTTGTAATGCGTTTTTCTCAGTAACACTTGAACCTGCACCACCTAAACTCATGTTAATAACTTTTGCGCCATTATTTACACAAGTATCAACTGCATCACTTAACTCGCCAACATAACCCCAACCCGCTTCATTAAATACTTTAACAATATGCAGATTTACATTGGTGTTTGGCATAATACCAACAACACCTTCACTGTTATTAACACCAGCAATAGTACCGGCTACGTGAGTACCGTGAGACCCCCCGTTTTGATACCAATTTCCAGTACCTGAGTTATTGGTACCTGAAGCATTGTTAGCATTTAAATCAGGATTTGCCTGTTCATAACCAGAATCAATAATACACACGGTCATATTTGCGCCGTCGTTATCAGTTAATTGGTCTGATTGTGTTTGTGCGATACCCCAAGGTTGATTTTGCGCCATTAAAAAGCGTTTGTAATCAGGCTCAATGAACTCAATTGATGAGTCCTTTTTCATGCGGTTGATCATGGTTTTCACATCTTTAATGTTCTTTTCTTTACCAAAAGAAATAATGTGATGACCATTTTTCAAAATCTTTTCGTGTTTTAACGATAAGCCTGCTTTTTTCGCTAATCCTGGAGGGATTGCTTTTCCGTTTTTCTTGTTTTTATATTTAACAATTAAACGATCAGTAAAATCCTGCTTTTCGAGCATTTGTTGTGCACGCCAATCAGCAAAACTTAATGTTGTTGATTGGGCAGATTCCATTCCGCTTTTATTTACTTTATTAATTTTAGCTTGGCTCGCATAACTTGCCGCGCTAGTTACGGTTAGAATAGATAAGGCTACTGCACTGAGTGCAAGGCGTTTGTTATTTCTCATCTGATATAAACTCCATCGTTTATTTTTACGTTTAATTTGAACGTTTGCCTAGGCTACCTTCAACGTATTTTATTATGTATTGCTTTAGTGGGTGAAAACCCATTGCAAAAATAATGGCTTGTTTGCGATATTTTAACTAGCAAACCACAGACTGTTTTTCATAGTAAAGCGACAAGGTGGTTTTTGTTTTTGTAGTTATCTACATGAAACAATAGATTTTATTTTTATTTTGTCGTTTTTTTTCGAAAAGCTGTCGCTATTTTGCTAGGGAATATTTTCTGACTTGATATTATCGAATTATGCAAGATGCACGATACTGATTTAACCAAGATAAATAAGTCATCATCAAGATAGTAAGGACTGCTCAATAAAATAAAACATAACGTTGATCATAAAAATAATATAAACAACGTCCCTATATATAAGAGAGAGTAGAACATATGAAAGCTTCTAAATTTACGACATCAATTATTGCTTTAGCCGTTACCGCAGCATTTTCAGCACAAGCTGCCGATGATCGATACATTATTAAAGTAGACGAAAGTAAAAAAGGCCTTGTTAAAGCTCTCGCTAAAAAATTAGGCGGCGAATTAAAAGTTGACGGCAAAGGTTTTATCGCTGCTTCATTCGCTGGTAAAGACTTAAGCCAAGTTAAAGGTTTATTAAATAACCCACATATTCAAATGATCGAAGAAGATCAACGCCGTGTACCACTTTCTGTATATAGTGATACTGCAGGCAACCCTGCTACAACTCAACTTACTCCTTATGCGGTTGTTCAATCTCAAGCTGACCAAGTTAACTTTAACGCTGGCGCAGGTATGAAGGTATGTGTTATCGATTCAGGTTTAGATCGCTCTAACCAAGATTTTATTTGGAACAATATCACTGGTACTAATGATTCAGGCACAGGTAACTGGGATGAAAACGGTGGCCCACACGGTACTCACGTAGCCGGTACCATTGGTGCTGCAGATAACGGTTTTGGTGTTGTTGGTATGGCACCTGGCGTTGATATGCATATTGTTAAAGTATTTAACGAAGCAGGTTGGGGATACTCTTCTGATTTAGCTTATGCAGCAAATATTTGTTCTGGCGCTGGCGCGAACATTATCAGCATGAGTTTGGGTGGTGGTGGTGCAAACAGCACTGAAGAGAACGCATTTAAAGCATTTACAGATGCTGGCGGTTTAGTTGTAGCGGCAGCAGGTAACGATGGTAACAATGTTCGTTCATTCCCAGCGGGTTACTCTTCAGTAATGATGATTGGTGCAAACGACAATAACAACGCTATTGCAGACTTCTCACAATTTCCAAGCTGTACAGCTACTTCAGGTAAAGGCAAAAATGCAACGACTGTCACAGACGAAACTATTTGTGTTGAAGTAACAGCTGGTGGTGTCGATACATTATCTACTTACCCGGCGGGTATGGCAACTAGCGCTTCAATGAGTGCTGATGGCGTTGCTTTTGCTTCCTCTGCAATGGAAAACTCAGGGTCAGTTTCAGGTAATACTTACAACATGGGTACTGCAGAGTCTACTGATTCAGGCGCAAACGGTATGGTTTGTGTTATAGAGCGTGGCGTTATTTCTTTCCATGATAAAGTGAATAACTGTGAACTTTCAGGCGGTATCGGTGCGGTTCTATATAATAACGAACCTGGTATGCTATATGGTACTTTGGGAGACACTAACGCAACTAGCATTCCTGCAGTAGGGGCTTCTCAAGAAGATGGAGCAGCGTTATTAGCAGCAAATACAGTTGATATTAACATTGGAGCTAGCGATTACGGTTTCATGAGCGGTACTTCAATGGCAACACCAGCAGTATCTGGTATTGCTGCGCTAGTTTGGTCTAATCATAACGGTTGTACGGGTACAGAAATTCGTGATGCACTAAAATCAACAGCGGAAGATAACGGCGCTACAGGTCACGATGACTACTTTGGTCACGGTATCGTTAAAGCAAAAGCGGCTAGCGATTACTTAACCGCTAATGGTTGTGGTGGTGGCGTTGTTACTCCTCCTCCAGTAGAAGGTGGCGATATTACTGCTGACGCATCAGGATACAAGGCTAAAGGTAAAAACAAAGTTGACGTAACTTGGTCAGGTGCAGCCACTGCAAGTGTCGATATTATCCGTAATGGTTCTTTAAGAACAACAACGGCAAACGATGGTGCTTACACCGACAGCTTTAGAACTTCTGGTTCGTTTACATATAAAGTCTGTGACCAAGGAACTAGTAATTGTTCTACGGAAACGACAGTTAATTTCTAGATTTATACGTTATTAGTACAAGGAAGTAGTCTTATTAACTAGTTGATATCCAGTTCATTATTTGAGCTGGATATTTTTATTTTAGTAATATGTAATAATTTGTAGTTATATGTATATACTCATAAGTTATTACAGGTTGGGTCCGGTTTAGTTTATGTTCACAATCAATGTGTATTTTGTAACTAATTATTAAAAATTGTTTAAATGTACAATTGTTTAAATTTAAATTACAAACATTAAGTTAAATTACCCTGACGTTTTTAAAAGATGTAACGGGAAAAGGGGATAAAAATTTTGAATATTTCTGTAAAAAACATTATAAAACCACTCTCACTTTTAGGTCTTATCAGCGTAACTGTTTGGCTGATCCATACAACACTTAATAAAAATGTAGATGCACAAAAGCAATCGTACATTATTTCTTCAAATAACTATCAATTATTGCAAACAGAATTAGCAACGCTAAACGTTCAACCAACGCATAAATTAGCTATTATCAATGCTGTTGCCGTTTCTCTTAATATTGAACAGTTGGCTCAGTTACATGCACAGTTAGATATTCAAGTTACGCAAAATCATCATGTAGAAATGTCTGGTGGTAATGCTTGGGGCAAGCGCAAATGGCAGCCAAAGTCTGTCGTTAATGACTTAATTGAGGCCTCTGCTGCTCATTCGGCCTACAATTTTGGCGATGGTGTAACTATTGGTTTTTTAGATACAGGCCTTGATCAATTAGAAGGAACATCTTCAGGTTTATCTACTGATTTATATGGTCGGGATAAGTTCTGGGGAACTTATGATGCGGTTAATAACAATATCAGTAATTATAGTAATGAAGAAAGTGGCCACGGTACGCATGTCGCCAGTATTGCTGGCAATGCAGATTACGACGCTTACGGTAAAGTGTATGGTGTTGCGCCGAATGCTGCATTAGTTGGGATTAAAGCCTTTGATGCCGAAGGCAAGGCGACCTATGCAGACGTTATTCGTGGCATAGATTGGGCGCTACAAGTTAAAGATCAAATCAATTTAAAAGTATTGAACATGTCGTTCAGTGGGCCAGCTCGTTCATACTATTGGGAAGACCCACTTAACCAAGCAGTAATGAAAGCATGGCAAGCTGGTATTGTTGTCGTTGCTTCTGCTGGTAACAGTGGTCCTGGCCCTATGACAATCGGCGTTCCAGGTAATGTACCTTATATAATTACCGTTGGTGCGATGACTGATAACTATACGCCTTCTTATTTAAGTGATGACATAGTCGCTAGTTTTAGTTCGGCCGGCCCGACAGTCGAAGGATTTGTTAAACCAGAAATTGTCGCACCAGGCGGTCATTTATCAGGATTAATGGCTTTTGATACTCAAATCGTTCAGGAACATCCAGAATTTCACGACGGCGGACGATATTTTGAAATGTCAGGTACATCGCAAGCTGCTGGCGTTGTTTCTGGTGTAGTGGCATTGATGTTGACCCAAGATCCAACGTTAACTCCTGACGAAGTTAAGTGTAGACTAATGGACAGTGCTCATACCGCATTCGATAATAACGGTGAACTTGCTTATAGCGTATTTCAACAAGGTTCAGGCGTGGTTAATGTGGCGGATGCATTAGCTAGTAACGCTTCAGCATGTGCGAATCAAGCATTAGATATTGCACAAGACATTGCTGGTAATGAACATTTTTCAGGACCTGCCAACATCGACTCAGACGGTAATTTTTATATCGAGGGATTGGGAGAGGATTATGTTTGGAAACTCAATGAAGGTACAGTAGACGGTAGTGCTGTATTGTGGAAGGTAAATTATGGTTCAGATAATCAATTTTGGAAAAATACAGCATCAACTGATGCAGTACTTTGGAAAGTTGATTTCGAAACAGATGCTGTGCTTTGGAAAGTCAACCTTGAGTCAGATGCAGTGCTTTGGAAAGTAAACTGGGATGGGACTGACCATACCACAATTGATGTAAATCTGTGGGTCGAACAACAATAGCTCTCTAACAGCAGCCACTGTAATCATTCAGTGGCTTGTTCTTTTGTTCTATTATTAACTTAATAGTGCAATGCCTAACTCCCCTAAAGTGAATAACTTTATGAAAAACTACTTAATCTTCTTTTTCATTTTCTTCGTTAGCCCCTCTATTTTTGCCAAAGAAGTCAAATTATTTAAAAATTTTGGTGTCGACAATCCTATGTCCTACCAATTTGTCAGAACTATTGCGCAAGATAATAATGGTTTTATGTGGTTTGGGTCACATGAAGGATTGCATCGGTTTGATGGTTATCAATTTTTAAGTTTTCATCATGATGATGATAGGGCTAATTCATTGAGCTCAGACGCTATAAGTCGAATTTTTATCGATTCAAAACAACAGTTTTGGGTTGGAACCACCGGCGGTGGACTAAATTTATATCGCGAACAGTCTGAAGATTTTTTTCATATTACGACTGAAACCAAAGATATTGCATTAAGCAATGACGTCATTAATACCTTATTTGAAGATTCTGAAGGAAAGCTATGGATAGGCACTGAAAGTGGCATTAATATTTTGTCGAAATCCCAAGGGAAATGGGAAGTAAAGCACATACTCCAAGAGCTTGGTAATCCGAATAGCTTAACTCACAATACAGTACACGAAATCATTGAAACCAAAGATAATAAAGTTTGGGTAGCTACCAATGGCGGTGGTATATCCGTATTTGATTTAGACGGTGACTTTATTCAAACTGTAAAGATAGGTGATAAAGAATCAAGTATTTATATTAGTAAGTTTGTTAATTCCTTGCATCAAGATTCGTTAGGGAATGTTTGGATTGGAACCGCTGAGAATGGCTTAATAAAATATAATACGAAAAATGGGCAATATACTCATTATGTCTATGATGAAAATGACGCTTCGACTATCGCTAGTAATACAATTAAAACGATTTATCAGGATTCCCATAATCAGTTATGGATAGCAACCGATAAAGGTCTGTTGATTTACAACGAATTAGCAAATAATTTCAAACGGTATACCCATGAAGGAAATAATCAGCGTAGCTTAAGCAGTAATTTTATATTATCTGTGTTTGAAGACAAAAATAATATGATTTGGATAGGTACTTTAACAGGGGTCAATAGCTGGGATCCACGTATGGCGACATTCAGTCAACATAGTGCGCAGACTAACGATAATATAATTAATAGCAACGTAACTAGTTTTGCGCAGTTTAAAAACGGGATGGTCCTTTTTAGTACATACAGCGGGGGAATTTACCAATTTTCAGTCAAAGATATTGAAATTTATAGGCTAGATTTAAATCAATACTTTTCTGAACTGAGGATTATGACCTTATTAGCAGACCCTGACAGTGATACTCTTTGGGTTGGCACGCGTGGTTCTGGTTTATTCAAAATTGATTTAAAGTCAAAAAATATTATTAAATATCAACATGAAGTAAACAATCCTCGCTCCATCTCCGCTAATAGTATTACCGATATTATTAAAGATCAGCAGGGTAACATATGGGTATCTACATTTCAGCAAGGGCTGAATAAGTTAAATGCTGATGGTGGTTTTACCCGGTTTACGCAAAATGACAGTGCATCTAAGCAAAGTATTAGTAGTAACCATATTTTGCATCTTTTAGAAGATCATGATGGATATTTATGGATTGCTACCTATGGTGGTGGTTTAAATCGTTTCGATCCTAAATCTGAAACCTTCATTCATATTATGCACGACAAAAATGTATCAAAAAGTCTTTCAAACGATATTACTTTGTTTATGTTATTAGACAAGTATAAAAACCTTTGGGTCGGAACTCAGGGAACAGGCCTCGACATTTTGAGTTACGAAGACATGAAAAATGAGAACTTCTCATTTAAACATTTAGGCTCAAAAGATGGGATGAAAAGCCTTACTGTTTTTGGAATAGTTGAGGATATCCATGAAGATATCTGGTTAAGTACAAGTGAGGGTATTTCTCGATACTCACCAGATAATTCTGAGTTTAAGCACTTTGACCTGACTCATGGCCTAATAGACCTTGAATATAATCACAGTGCTATTTTTTCAGGGGCAAACAATACATTGTATTTTGGTTCAGGCAAAGGAATGAGTACTATTAACCCAGAAAAAATTAATACTAGCTTGTCCGTTCCAGAAGTACGATTAACGAGCATATTAAAGCTGAATGAACCTATGTCTCTCGGCAGTAATTTATCTAACTTAAGTCAATTGGAGTTTGATTACAGTGATCAGCTGATTTCCTTTGAATATGTTGGTTTAAACTATGCCAATCCGGAGTCAACTCTTTATAAGTATCGCTTGTTAGGCTTTGATGAGGAGTGGATAGCTGCAGGTAAATCACGACGAGCCACTTATACAAATTTACCTGCAGGTAGTTATACACTGCAAATTATTGCTGGAAATAACGACAATGTTTGGAGTGAACCGGGTTATTCATTAGCTATTACGGTTAAACCAGCACCTTGGAATACTTGGTGGGCTTATTTATTGTATGCCATGGCAGTAGCTTTAACGTTATTAGTCTATTCACGCTTTTTGAATCGAAAACTATTGGTTGAACAACTACAAAAATCTTACCTTAAAGAGCAGGTCAAAGAGAAAACGCAAAAGTTACAATCGCAAAATAGCGAACTTGAACATGCCAATATTCTACTTGAAAAGTCGGCAACGGTAGATAAAGTAACTGGGGTACGAAGTCGCCGCTATCTTGATATTTATATTGAGCAAACTAGCCAGCTGATGAATCAAATTCATCAGAATATTCTACCCGTACAGCGGAGCACTTTACCCCGTCTTTACGTCTTAATGGTTCAGGTTAATGAGTTGACCAATATCAGTAATAGCCAGTTGATTAACATTACTGATTTATTACTGTTTAGCAGAAATACCGATGACCTAGTTGTTCGTTGGTCCGATGATACCTTTGCTGTTATTGGTTATGAAAAAGACAACAATGCTGGTGAGTTAGCAGCGCGGTTAGCAAGTAAATTTGAAAAACAATTCGACGATAAAATTTCGATGAATATTGCTTATTCTTTTTATCCGTTTAATAGAGAGCAACCTATGGAAATATCGTGGGATCAAGTCAGTGTGATGATTGAACTTGGCTTAACATTAACAAGCGAAGAGCCAGCGATTGCTTGGCTTGGCTTATGTGAACCTAAGATACAACCCTTTAGCTACTTAGCGGTGATTCAAGGCGCTGATCTAGCGACACTTAAGCATAACATCCAAGTTAAGCAAGGTTAGCCTGAGTAGCTTTGTGGTTAGCTTTTAATGAATTGTTGTTGATATTGTTTTGGGGTGCAGTTAAACGACTCTTTAAAGCATCGACCAAAATATGTTTGTGAAGAAAAACCAACATCTAAGGCTATTCTGCCAATTTTAGAACCATTTTGTAGCAATATCTGTGCTTTTGCTAGACGGAACTCTTTAATGAAGTTATTAGGTGTTGTGCCCAGTGTTACTTTCATTTTTCGCTGCAGTTGGCGTTCACTCATCGCCATATTACTGGCTAGATCTTGAATACCTAAATCAGTTTCCAAGTACATCTTAGCAACAATGGTTTCTAGCTTTTCTATAAACTTTTCATCAACGGATAAGATAGCACTTTCGCTTGGAGTTAACTGCGACACTTTTTTTACGCTACTTTCTTTTTGTTGTTCTTTTTGATGGTCACGAAATTTATGTAAATAGTTCTGCTGGAGTAATTTACGATTTTCAATCAAATTTTCAATACGTATTAATAATTCCTGTTGATTGAAAGGTTTACTTAAATACTCATCTGCTTGTAAATTTAGGCCGTGAAGTCGACTATCTAAGTCTGAACGGGCGGTAAGCAAAATAACGGGAATATGAGAAGTAAGTTCATTTTCTTTTAATTGTTTAAGTACTTCGAAGCCATCAATGCCCGTTAGCATTATATCGCATACGATAAGGTCTGGTATATATTCCTCGGCGATGAGCAGTCCTTGTTCGCCGCTCATTGCTAATAAACAATGATGTTGCTGTTCAACCACACGTTTTATGTGATTTTGCATATCGAGATTATCTTCAATAACTAACACGACATTATGTAAATGATTTTTTGCTTTAGTTTTATTATTATTTTGTTCTAACAGCAATGATGATACTTCGCTTTGAGATACACTCATTGGCACTTGAGTTTCTATTTCGACAGCGGTAGCTAAAGGGATTGATAGAGAAAACTTACTGCCTTTATTGTATTCACTGACTAAATTGATACGCCAGTTATGCGCTTTTACCAATTCATTAACTAAAGATAAACCAATACCTACACCAAAAACAGCATGATTTTTTTCATCATCAGCTCTTTGAAAGCGTTCAAAGATTTTACTTTGTGATGCTTGATTAATACCTATGCCGGTATCTGTAATCTCTAAAATAACATTATCTTGATCAACATAAGCACTGACCTTGATGCTACCGCCAGCAGGTGTATATTTAATCGCATTAGCAAGTAAGTTGAAGATGATTTTCTCAAAACCTTGAGCGTCGCATTCTAGCCAAAGATCATCAGATATTTCAGCATCAAAACTTAAATCATTTTGTTTAGCTAAGCGTGAAAATGAATCAATTGGCATAGCCATTAACTGACTTAATCGATAAGTAGACAATGAAAGCTTAGGGTTGTCAGTAAGGCGAGAGAGTTCTAATAGTTGTTCAACCATACGAACTAAACGCAAACCATTACGCTTAGCGGTAGTAAGTTCCAACCCTTCTTCTTTACTGTGAGCTTTGAGTAGATATTGGTCTAAAATGCCATTAATAATTGTCAATGGCGTCCTAAACTCATGGGAAATGTTCGCAATAAACTTATCTTTTAAATCTAACATCTGCTTTTCAGCTAACTTTCGTGAAGTTAAATTAATAAAGGTAATAACAATAAGGGGTTGTTCTTCGCGATCTGCCCACTGCAATTCAACCTGAACTGGGAATTCAGTACCATCGGCACGTCGAGCAGCACACTCTACTGAAATACCGATATCTTTACGTTGTAAGGCGTATACATTACTTTTGAAGCCAAAAAAGTAATGCATAGTGTCTTCTGCAGAAAAAAGTGCGCTGACATTCGTGCCTTTCAATTCATGTTCTAAACTTTGGAACAATTGAACTGCGGCAGGGTTTGACGATAATATTTCGCCGCCCGTTGATGTCGTCAAAATAGCATTATTAGATGCTCGGACAATGGCTTTGTCTTCACTATTAAGAATTGAGCTGAGTAATTTATGGTTGGTCTGTATTAACTCTTTTTGTTCTTGTTGCTGAGTGAAAGCGTTTTCCTTGAATTCGAGCGTGTTTTTTCTTTTATTGTAAGCAATAAGAATGACTAAAATAAAAGCAATAACGCCCCAAATACCAATAACAAAAGACTGCCAGAAAGAATTTGTAATGTAGTGTGCCCCAACTTCTAAACCAACGATATGAATGCTAAAAATAATACTCACCAGCAATAAAATGTAAAATTCGGGAAAGGTATCTTTTGAAATAGGTTTGGTCGGTCTTTGAATGTTTAATGATGCACTTGCGGCAAAAATAAGACCACAGTATGGGATTAACGCTATTAAGCTGTTCGTATAATTGTCTTTATAAAGGGCTTGCTCTTGAAGAAGAAAATAACTATTAGTGTTATCAACTAACAAAGCTAATGAGGCAATGGCTAATGGCCAATAAATAGCGCGCCAAAATTTTTCATGACAAAAAATAACACAGCTGATTAGTCTAATAAAAATGAGGCCAGAAATGGTGATGTGAAATAATAATGACGGTAATAACCTGTGATCTAACGCTTTTGAAAACTCTTCTGGCAGCAGTACGAAATAACAAAAACAGGTGACTGTAAAAAATAGTGCTGGCACTCGACCCGCAATGTATTTATTGAGTGGCGTTTCGCTTAGATGCGGGTTGGTTTCTATGGCCAGTAAGATAAAAAAGTAACTGAACAAAGAGAAAAAATCTTGCAGGATCGGGGGTGTGTTTATGTAGTTACCTGCGAAGATAACACCCGAAATAAGATCAATGATAATAGCGAGAGAGAAAAACTGCCAGAACAATTTTAATGAACGTGATCTGGTCTGTAAATAGCTATGAACAACAAAGAATACTGCGGTAGCCTGTAATAATATAGTAGGAAGTGATAGCAAAAGAGCAGAGGAAATATCAAGAGTGCTGGTGATCGTTGCATAGGGTAATAAGGTTAAAATTATTGTAATAAATAAAAGTGTTTTTTTATTAAAATATAGCAATGATGTGATCCAATATTAAAGTGACGTTTAGTATGTTGCCTAATCATGAGGCTAATTATTTTCTCCTTTAATAAATATAGTATACATTAATTTAACACTATATAAATGAATGAAAAGCTTTCACTGGCTATTTATATCGTTGAGTAAAAAGGCTAATTTTTCAATATTAGCATTCGACAATTGCCGATAATCAAAATAGGGACACACAATTAAATTTTTAGCTTTATCAATAGCAAATTGCTCATCTAGCCAAGTGAAATTAGCGTTTAGTTGATTTGTCGCTAACAAATTTTTGGCGTAGGTTTTTCCACAAATAATATGCAGAGTTTGCTTAGTGGTTGATAACTGAGGCGGAGAAAATAATAAAGCCGTTTGAGAGCCTTGCTGCAGCAAAAATCGCTCTCGATATTTTTGCCAAGTTGGCGCAAGTGTTGAGTAAGCGAATTTTTCTTTATCGAGTGCGTAAAGCAGCTTCGCATAAACATTGAAAACTTTCCGCCAACCATTGCCACAAGCTTGATTAACCATCTCTATTTCGCCCAAGGTTAGCGGCGATAGACAAGATAATTGGTGATATTCAAGCATACTCGGTTTATTGCCAATATAAACGGCGACGCTAAAGTTTGAGCAACCTAAGCCAATATTACTCACGTGATATTACAGTACTGCTGTCTATTCATCAGGTAAGGCATTATCTAAGGTTTTTAAAGAACGTAAAAATAAACCTAGCCCACCGATGGCTAATATAAGTATTACGATTAAATCAAAAGAACTCATGGTCTTAAAGGTAAACCTTATTGAAGATATTACCCCAAAGATTAATCCTGATATCGAGCCAATAGCTAACACCCAACCTAAAATATTTTTACTGTTATAAAAAATAAGCCCAACACCAAATATGAAAGGGATCATTATCATGCCACTAGTTACATTATAGTTGCCACCCATAGCTGAAAAAGCATACAGGCGAACGCCCATGCCAAAAGTAGATGTTACTGTGATCGAATTTAGTAGCATATAAAAACCACTACACATCATAATGATGCCAATAAAAAAGTGACTTAAGCCACCCGAAGTTCCACCTGCTCCTTTCATGGGTATTCCTTATTATCTTTGTTATTTTTCAGCTGAGTAGGGCTCTTCAGCAAGAAGATAAGCTCTTAAATCGGCTTTGTTTGGTTGCTGATATAGCCACTCTCTAAGGGCTTTAACTTTCGCATAATTTTCTTCACCAAATTTATCTTGGTATATTTCTGCAAAGTTTTCTTTCGTGCTATTAATACGAATGTTGCGTTGCCAATGTGCGGTTAGTACCGTATTTAAGGAACCCGCTAAATTTTCTTTTTTGAGTAATTCCCATTCACCTTTATCTAACCAAACACCACCGACATTGACACTGTAGTCAATACGGTGATTTGTCGAGGCAGATAGTCGAAATTTACGCATAATAGTGCCTGTTACTGGGCATAACATGGCTTGTTTCGTTTCAACAACTTCACATTGAATATTGTTATCAAAAGAAAACTGTGGGTTACGCTCTTTCCAAGCGACATAATCTTCAATTAAGATCCAATGCCCACCACAATTCGAACAAGTATGTGCTCTAAAAAGCCCTTCGATAAAACTAGGGGTTAACTCACCCTGCTTACAACTAGTACATTTCATTATTATGTCCCTGTTAAATGTTATCTTTGTAAAATTTACGTAAACCATCATATAATCATTGATTGATATAAGTCACGAGTAAAATGAATAAAATCAGGATACTGTAGGCTTTTATTTTTATGATTTTATGTAAACAATATGCTAATTTGTTTTATTTGAATTTTATAAAAACTGTATTTATTGACATATTATGTCACAGGTGTATGGTACATATAAAGAATAAACACCACAATGATTAGCCGGTGTTCGCTATGTGCTTTAAGGATAAACAATGGAACAGCTACTAGAAGTCGCTTCAAAATTTCCCACCGTAATATATTCGACACTGCTAGGTGTCGTGGTTGTTTATTGGCTTATTGGCATGTTAGGCCTGGTCGATTTAGGATTAGCTGGAGATGCAGATCTTGACGTCGAAGTAGACACCGAACTTGATACTTCTGTTGGCGGGCTGACCGGTTTTATGCTGACTTTTGGTTTAACGGGGGTGCCGTTCACCTTAGTTTTTAGCATTATTATCCTTATTTGCTGGCTAATCAGCTTTTACCTGCAATTATATATTTTAGCTTGGCTACCCGATGGTTGGTTATATTATCTGTTCGGCGTTGTTAGTGGTTTTATTGTCTTTCTAATTTCCCTGCCATTAACTGCAATTGTTATTCGCCCCTTAAAAGGAATGTTTAAAAGTGTTGAAACCTCTATGAGTATTCAGCTGGTCGGTAAAAGTGCGACGATTGCAACGCAAACGGTTAGTGAAACCTTTGGTCAAGTACGAATATATAATAAGGGCGCAGAAATTTTACTAGATGTACGCTGTGACCCAGAACACCGCTTAAAAAAGGGTGACAATGTGCTACTGATAGAATATTTAAAAGAAAAGCATATCTATATTGTCGCGCCGTATGACGAATAAATCATAATCACATTATAAGAGACTTGGTCACGCAGTTGTGACCATTGCATTTACATAAAAGGAAAAAAAACATGGTAATGGAACCACTTTATCTAGCGATTGGCATTGGCGTACTTTTAGTCTTTTCACTATTAATTATGATGGCTAAATTTTATCATAAAGTAGAGCAGGGCCAGGCATTAATCATTAATAAGCTCGGCGCTGAACCAGAAATAAGTACTAATGGCGGTATGGTTATTCCTATTATCCATAAAAAAGAAATTATGGATATTTCTACTAAGCGAATGATGTTAGAACGAAAAGGGCGATCTGGGCTTATTTGCCAAGATAACATTCGTGCTGATATTACTATTACCTTTTATATCCGGGTTAATGAAACCAAAGAAGACATTCTCCGTGTGGCAAAACAAGTTGGTTGTGAGCGCTCTTCTTTCCCTGAAACCCTACAAGAACTTTTTGAAGCGAAGTTTTCTGAAGCCCTTAAAACTGTCGGAAAACAATTAAACTTTACTGATCTTTTTACTCAACGAGATATTTTTCGTGACAAGATTAAAGAAGTTATTGGCCAAGATTTATCAGGTTACGTACTTGAAGATGTCGCGATTGATTTTCTTGAACAAACATCGATTAACGATTTAGATCCTAATAATATTATGGATGCTGAAGGTATTAGGCGCATTACCGAGTTAACCGCTCAACAAAGTGTTGAAACCAATGACTTGAAACGCCAAGAAGAAATACGAATTAAACGACAAGATATTGATGCTAAAGAAAAAGGTTTAGAACTTGATCGCCAATTAGCCGATGCCCAAGCTAAACAGACGCGAGAAATTTCTACTGTAGAAGCTCGAGAAGAAGCGGAAACAGCTAAAATTGTGCAAGAAGAGTTTTGTAAGTCTGAACAGGCAAGAATAGCGACTGAACAGACAGTCGCTGTAGCTGAAGAAAATAAACAGCGTGAAGCTGATATCGCGCAACAAAATCGTTTTAGAGCCGTGGCTATCGAAGAAGAAAAAGTGAAACGTGCTCGTCAAGTCGAAGAAATAGATCGTGAAAAAGAAGTTGAAACACTACGAATCGATAAAGAAAAAGCCCTAGAAATAGAGCGTAAAAATATTGCTGAAGTACAGCGTGAACGCATCATGGTTGAAAAAGGCGTCGCTGAAGAAGAAGAGCTTATTAAAGATTTACGTGTGGTTTCAGAAGCGAACCGCCAAAAAGATGAATTGGTTATCAAAGCCAAAGGTGAGGCTGAGCAAGCATTGGTTAAAGATATTGAATCAGCTAAAGCGCAAGAACAAGCGGCTGAGCATATCGCAAGAAAAATGCAAACCATTGCCGATGCTGAATTGAAAGCGGCGAGTAAACAGGCAGAGTCGAAGAAAATATTGGCTGAGGGTAATCAAGCAGAAGCTGCATCGCAAGGGCTTGCTGAGGCTCAAATTACCTTAGCGCAAGCTGATGCACACGAAAGACAAGGCGAGGCTGAAGCTAAAACACTCGAACTTAAATTGACCGCTGAAGCTAAAGGTATACAAGAAAAAGCCTTAGCAGAAGCGACGGGTTTACGTGAAAAACAAGATGTACTTAACGCTATGTCTGAACAAGCCAGAGAGTTTGAAACCTTTGGTTTACGTTTAAATCAAGAGCGTGAATTAACCTTAGCGAAACTAGAAAATAGTGTTGCGTTAGCTGAGAAGCAAGCGGGTGTATTAGCAACGGCATTAAGTGAAGCCAATATTAATATTATGGGCGGCGATGGCGAGTTCTTACGTCAGTTTATGAACTCTATCACGGTTGGTAAGTCTATCGATGGCTTAGTTAATGAAAGTGAAACAGTAAAAACCTTGTTTAAAGATCACTTAAATGGCGACCGCAATATTATGGACGATTTAGGTGGTGTGCTCGCTGGTGCTGCTCAAACGAGTGAAACCATGAAAAATTTTAATATGTCTAAGTTATTATCAACATTAAATAATGCCGACGACACTCAAAAAGGCGCATTGGCTAGTTTGTTAAACTTAGCGAACAAAAACTCGTCAGACGAAAAATAGTCATCAAGTATTAATTAAGCAATGCACAGTGTTCCATTCAAGGATAACTGTGCATTAGCTCATGGAGTCTCATATGTCAGATAAGGATAGCGTCACTAATCAGGCTGTTGCGGAAGGGGGTTCATATGAACTTATTCAGCGCAGATTGTCAGCCTTAGGCAGTGATCTTAATACACAAATTAAGCAGCTAAATGACAAGCGCATTGTTACGTTTGGCTCCACCGAGATGAAAGTTGATGCTCGTGTGCGGGTTAGAACTGAGCATAATTGTGTTGCTAGAGATATTGCCGCCATCGGAGATACCTTACTTTTTGGCTATAACGTCTTTCTCGGTTTAAAGCGCAATATTACCGTCTCAGATGTTTTTAGTTTGCACCAAATAAAAGGTGATAAAGATGACATTGAGATTATTGATCTTCCGGTACAAGATAGTTTTCTTGACGATGCTGAGTTTGTCCGTGATTTTGATGAGTTATACACCTATTACAAAAAAACATTTCTAGCCCATGTTTATCGACAAGGCAGTAAAGTATTTGCCATCTTTCGAATTGGTGAACGCCTTGACGATATTAGAGTCTTTCGTTGGGGTATCGACGCTGATCACCAAGTTAGCTATATCGATAATCGTGGTGAAAGAGATATAAAGCAGCCAGAAAACTTTGACTTTGAATGGCATAAAGTATCTCGAGAGCAACAAGAGCAAGGTAAACACCCACATTATAATTTATATGACATCTTGTTTGTCGAAGCTATTGGTGGCTCAATTACTTTAAAAGTTGAGAATAATACCACCGCAGGTCAAGGTATATATTCTGAGCCAGTCGAAGATGAACATCAGTCTATAGATGACGCTGAAATCCATTACGCCAGAGTGGGTGAGCTTATTTTATTGAAAATAAAGCCGTATCGTGAAACTGACACTCGCCATTTAATTTTTAATGCTAAAACTCAGCAAGTGATCAGGCAAGATGCTATTGCTCATGCTTGTATTCAGTTACCAGAAGACCACGGTATTATTTTTCCTGGTGGATACTATTTGCAAAATGGTGAACACAAAAGCTTTGAAGATAATGCCGAAGATTTACAATTGCACCGAGTGGTAAAGTCGCCAAATGGTGAAGACTTTCTCTATATATTTTATGAGCCAAATGAAGGGCAGTACGCTTTGTTTGGTTATAATTTAATTACGAGAACATTGCAAAACCCTATTTATGGTCATGGGCAAAGTTTATACAATAACGGCAGAGCCGTGGTTTTTAACGCCGAGTCCGAGCCATCACGTGTTCATGCCATGCAAATATGGCAAACGCCTTTTTGTAGTGAAGAGTTTGCTAGTAACCAACCGGTTGATAATAGCTTCTTTGGCAAAATAGGTAATCCTGAACTGGTCCGCGGTATTTCTGATTTATACAGTGTCGCTAAATTGATCTCGGTGCAAACACCAAGTGCGCAGCATTTTAATGACTTAGTAAAAGAGTCTAAGCAAATTTTTGATAAATATCATTGGCTCAATGATAAAGAGCTCGGTTTGCTGCATGATCTTATCAAGCAAATCGCGATCACTTCTGAATTGGTTATAGATGAATTTGAAAAAGTCACCAGCATTAAAGAAAACTCTGATCGGGCCTTGATTCAAGCAAAAGAAAAGCTAGCCGAGCTAGTAACACAAGTTCAAATCTCGGGTTTTGAGCATGCCTCACAATTCGTTGACTGCTTATCGGCGTTAGCCCAATTTAAAGGTGAATTGATTTCTCATAAAGACTTACGTTATATCGATGTTGACGCAATTAATGCCATGGAATCTCACTTAGATACGTTAACGAAAGAACTTAGCCAAGCAACCGCTGATTTTCTCCAACAAGACGATGCTTTAACGCCTTATCAAAAGACCATAGTTACATTAGAAAAGGCGATAGAAAAAAGTGAGTCGGTTAGCTCATTAAAGCCGATTCGTACGGAGATTGAAGAGCTTGTGCAAGGATTAGAATTACTTAACCGCACAATGTTGTCACTAAAAATTGAAGATAGCCGACAAAGAACACGTATTCTGGAAGATATTTCAGCAGTTTTTAGTCAAATAAACCGCGTTAAAGCTAATGCTGATTTGGCGGCTAAAAGTGTCGGTAGTGAAGAGGCACGAGCAGAATTTGGTGCTCGATTTAAACTGTTAAGCCAAAGTGTTACCAGTGCTTTAAATGCGAGTGATTCCCCGCAAGCATGTGATGAGCAACTTTCTCAAATTCTAATTCAGTTAGAAGACTTAGAAAGTCAGTTTAGTGATTATGATGAATTTTATAATGAAATCATCACTAAAAGAGATGAGATATACGATAATTTTGAACAACATAAGCAGCAGCTAATGGATGCACAGCAGCGTCGTTGTTTGAATTTGATGACGGCAGCCGAGCGCATTATTGAAGGTGTGATCAGACGGAGTCAATCGTTTAGTGAGCAAGACAAATTAAACAGCTATTTTGCTGGCGATCCTATGGTTGCCAAGCTTAGGCAACTAATTTCACAGCTTAGAGAGCTTGATGACAATGTTAGAGCTGATGACATTGACGCTCAATTAAAAAATGCTAAAGAGCAGGGCATAAGAGCACTGAGAGATAAAACGGATATTTACTCTGCTGACGGTAGTTTAGTTAAAATAGGGGACCACCAATTTTCGGTGAATCGTCAAAAATTAGAACTGACCTTATTACCTCGTGATGGTGACATGGTCTTGCATATCAGTGGTAGTGAATACTTTGAAACGCTACCCGCTGAATTATTTGTTGGTACTGAATACCTTTGGCAGCAAGCGCTGGTCTCTGAATCTGACAAGGTCTACCGAGGAGAGTATTTAGCGGCAACACTATTATTTGAGGCTGAATTTGCTGGCCAAGCGCAACTTGAGTGTTTAAAAGCGGCGGTAAAAAACAATGAATTAGGTGAGGTGGTTAGAAAAGCGGCTGAGCCACGTTATCAAGAAGGTTATGATAAGGGCGTGCATGATGCCGATGCGGCATTAATTCTAAAGCAATTACTTGCTTTAAGAGAATCTATTGGCTTGTTAGCTTATCCGGTCTTGGAAAGAAGACTCGCGCTACTTTTTTTCACCACAGAATTAGCTGATAACAGTAGAAAAGATTTATTACAGCGCAGTCATAATCTCTATATCATGGAAGAAACTTTTGGTGATAGTCAATTACGTCATCAGCTTATTAAAGAATTGGCTACGCTATTAGATAGCTATATTGAAAGTCAACCTTGGCTGAAATGCGACACGTTATTGTCAGCAACCTACCTATTAAAAGAGTTAGCTTTAGCCGAACAGAAATTTGTTATTAAAGAAAGTAGCGTTGAGTTAGCTAATCAACTGGAGAGTCAGTTAAAGCATAAGAGCTTAGAAAAACAACTCAGTGGCGCATTATTGGGTTGTTCGACACTAGAGCAAAAATATCAACTTTACTGGGCGTGGTTGCAGGCTTTTTCTTCGCACCAGAGTATGAATATCCATCAAGATATTATTGATGAAGCCGCAATTTTTATGCTGATGCAAGAGCAATGTGAATTCTATACTTCATTGGCTGACACCGAAAGTGTTGTTGACGGTTTATTGGGGCAGCATGGGCAAATATCGGACAGAAAAATTGCGATAAATTATCAAGAATTTATCACTCGACTTCGCCAATTTAAAAATGAACATGAACCGGCATTCAAAGGTTTTCATATTCAAAAACAAAAGGTATTAGCGGCACAACGTAAACGCTTACGATTAGAAGAGTTTAAACCAAGAGCGCTGTCTTCGTTTGTGCGTAATAAATTAATTAATGATGTTTATTTCCCGATTATTGGTATTAATTTAGCTAAACAAATTGGCGCAGCTGGTAATAATAAACGTTCTGATTTAATGGGATTATTACTGCTTATTTCTCCCCCAGGTTATGGTAAAACAACGCTTATTGAATACGTTGCCAGTAAGCTAGGTATGACCTTTGTTAAAATAAACTGTCCGTCGATAGGACACGATCAGTTGTCACTAGATCCCGCTCAGGCAAACAACTCAACAGCTAAAAATGAAGTTGAAAAGATTAACTTAGCCTTCGAAATGGGTAACAATGTTATGTTGTACCTTGATGATATTCAGCATACTAATCCTGAGTTTTTACAAAAGTTTATTTCCTTATGTGATGGCTCAAGAAAAGTGGATGGTGTTTGGAATGGTGACAGTAAAACCTATGATATGCGTGGCAAAAAATTTGCAGTTGTCATGGCTGGTAACCCTTATACCGAATCAGGAGAAGCATTTAGCATTCCTGATATGTTGGCTAACCGAGCCGATATTTATAACTTAGGTGATACCTTAAGTGGTCGAGAAGAAGAGTTCTCTTTAAGCTTTATTGAAAATAGCTTAACCAGTAATCGCTATATCGCACCACTAGCGACCCGAGATATGGACGACCTCTATAACTTGGTTAAAATTGCCGATGGTCAACAAGTTGCCACAACTGAGCTAAAGCATAATTACTCACAAGCAGAGGTTAATGAAATAGTTGCGGTTATTAAACGTATTCGTAAAATTCAAGCGACGGTATTAAAAGCAAATCAACAGTACATTGCCTCTGCCGCCCAAGACGATAAGTACCGCACTGAGCCTTCGTTCAAGTTACAAGGAAGCTATCGCAATATGAATAAGATGGCGGAAAAAGTAGTACCTGTTATGACCGAGGAGGAAGTTGAGCAGCTTATCGCCGATCATTATCGCGGTGAAGCGCAAACACTCACCATAGGCGCTGAAGAAAATTTACTTAAATTAGCCGAGCTGCGCAACAATCAAACCAGTGAAGAAAAAGTGCGTTGGCAACAAATTAAGGCAGATTTTGTTCGTCATCAAAACTTGGGTGATAGTGATAACCCGATTGCGGCTGTTGCGAGCCAAATATCGTTATTGCAAAAAGGGCTCAATCAAATAGGAGAAGCTTTGTTAGAGCCTAAATCTGCAGCGTTAGATAGTTTGAATGAAACGCTTGCCAGTCTTAAACTGCAAGTGAATATTGAAAAACCAGATGATTCAGCGTTAGCCGAAACTTTGGCGTTATTTAGTGAAAATATGGCGTCTTTTTTAACGCCGCTGGTTAACGCGTTACAAAGTAATAAAAATGTCGATTTGGCGATGATTGATACTTTAAAAACATTGCACCTGACTACTGAAAAATCAGTAAAAAGTTCTGAGACCCATATTCAAAAAATTAGTCGAGAACTCGCTTCAGGAAAACAAAGTAGCGATGAGCTTTCTGCGGACGAGACCTAGTTAACATCGGCTATGCTAAACGAGAAAATAGTTGCCAGTAGTAAAGATAAACCAAGAAGATGCCTTGTTACCTTTAGACAAACGACAACATATTGGTTTGTTGTTAGCGATGCATCCTTGGGAGTTACCTGAGTGTAAAGCACTGCGCAGAAATTAATATTTATTGCCAAACCGAGAACACATAACGTTATACTCCCTATAAACACATGACTGAATGCTAATGGTAGATGTTTAAAGTTATTAGCCCTTTTAAAATGATACTCAAACCGCGCTTTAAAAAATATTATCTCGCTTGTTTTCAAAAGTGAATAAAGCGTCAATAATTAACGTTCAACATAAAAAATGATGGAGCGCAGCTATGAATGAAAAAATTGCAGCACTTAAGTCAGACCTAGCGCTACTTAAAGAACAATTTAGTAAAAAAATTACTGATGCAGAAACTCGTTTAAAAAATATGATTGAACAAGAAAGCTTAGATACTTCGGTTGAACGTGGCTATAAAATTCAAGCTTCTTTTGAAGAGCCAGCAGATTCTTTAGCTAATGGTGAATGTGTAATTTTACTGCATGGGCTTGCACGTTCGGCTAACTCCATGAAAGCTATTGAAAAACGATTGTTAGCAGAAGGATATTTTGTGATAAATATCAACTACCCTTCTAGAGATTATTCGATAGAAGAGTTGGCTGAAAAAGTGATTTCTAAAGCGCTATTAATTTGTGAAAATCGCCAAGTTAACTTTGTTACCCATTCAATGGGCGGTATATTAGTTCGCCAATATTTAAGTATGCATAAAATACCTAATTTACATAAAGTCGTGATGCTAGGTCCACCAAACAAAGGCAGTGAAGTTGTTGATAAACTAAAAAATACACCTGGTTTTAGTTTCATCAATGGTGATGCGGGTATGCAATTAGGTACCGGCGAATTCAGTGTCCCTAGTAACCTTGGCAATGCTAATTTTGATTTGGGTGTTATTGCCGGTAATCAAAGTATTAATTGGATATTATCAACACTTATTCCTGATAAAGATGATGGTAAAGTTTCGGTTGCTAGTACCAAACTTGATGGTATGAATGATCACATTGAAATGGAAACGACCCATCCATTTATGATGAAAAACGAAAAAGTTATCGAACAAGTTATCCATTATTTAAAATCAGGGAGTTTTCAAAAATAATTCGGCTAGAAAACTTGCCTTTACTAACGACCTGTATATACTCACAGTAACAACTGTGTAAATTTACAGGCTCCCTATGCTAAATGAAATCAGCGAATTACGCCCTCTAACGAACCGACAACAACAAGTTTTTGATCTGATCAAAGACAAAATAAGCGATACGGGCATGCCACCAACGCGTGCTGAAATAGCCAAGTTTTTTGGCTTTAAATCAGCAAATGCAGCAGAGGAACATTTAAAAGCTTTGGCTAAAAAAGGCTATATAGAAATGTTGCCAGGTACTTCTCGCGGCATTCGTTTGACTGAGAAGTTAATGGAAGAAGCCGGTTTACCTTTAATCGGCAGAGTGGCTGCAGGTGAACCTATTTTAGCTGCAGAGCATGTTGAAGATCATTACAAAGTTGATGGTAATTTGTTCCACCCAGCTGCTGATTACTTATTGAGAGTTAATGGCGAAAGCATGAAAAATATCGGCATACTTGATGGTGACTTGTTAGCGGTTCATCAAACGACCGATGTACAGAATGGCCAAGTAATTGTTGCTCGTGTCGAAGAAAATGTTACGGTTAAACGTTATAAACGAGAAGGTAACATCGTTTACTTACATGCAGAAAATGATGACTTCTCTCCTATAAAAGTCGATTTGTCTGATCAAGAGTTTAATATTGAAGGGTTGGCTGTTGGCGTTATTCGCTCGGCAGACTGGATGTAGTTAAGTTAACCTATCCAATAAACTTGGTGGTAACTAAATCAATTTATCTAACAAATATAGTATTAATTACGTCAAACTGCTCCGCAAACTTTAGTGTATAAAATAGGCTAAAGTTTGCTTTTCTAACCTTTCGTATTCTTTTCATGCAAACCTTTCTCTTTACTAAGAATAATTTTCATTCTAAAGCCCATTCAAACAACTTTATCTTTCTCTGATTAAAAAACAACCAAGATCAATTTTTGCAATACGCGTATTTATACTCAGCTGTTTATTTTTAATACTACGGCTACAGCCCTTTGTTATTAGGCCTTTGCTTGTATTAGAGTTGATACTCTATTGTTTTTATTGGTTTTTATTTTAAAATAGCTCGATTTTTAAATTGACCCAGATCAACTTTTAAGTAATTCTAGTTTGGAATGTGTACAAATATAAATATAAGGCGATGTTGTCGACGCTAACTGGTTGATAACAAAATCGCTAAGAAAATAATAAAAATCCGTACTAAAGGATGTGTTTTGTCCTAGGTATCAAGTTTTAAACTTTTATAGGGTGAAGGAGATGTCGTGTGAAAAGACGTAACCTAGGTTGGCTGTTGTTGGGGAGTGTTCTTTCCAGTTCAGCTTGGGCAGATATGCAATTAAATCTGACCAAGGGTGTAACAGAAGTAAGTAGAGATGTTTACGATCTACATATGCTCGCAATGTATATATGTGTAGCAATTGGTGTGGTCGTTTTTGGTGCTATGTTTTGGTCAATGGTTTTCCATCGAAAATCCAAAGGGGCTAAATCAGCAGATTTTCATGAAAGTACAAAAGTAGAAATCCTCTGGACAGCAATTCCCATTGTCATTCTTATCGCTATGGCTGTACCAGCAACAAAAACACTGATTGAAATGGAAAATAACGACGATTCTGACGTTACCATTCAAGTTACCGCCTCTCAGTGGAAATGGCATTACAAATATTTTGATCAAGATATTGAGTTCTACTCCGTTTTATCGACGCCAAGATCACAGTATGAAACACAAGAAGGTAAACACCTTAATGTTGATGCTGGCGATAAAGTCAAAGGTGAAAATTACCTACTCGAAGTTGATAAACACCTTGTCATTCCAGTTAATAAAAAAGTACGATTTTTAATCACTTCTGACGACGTTATTCATGCTTGGTGGGTACCTGCTTTTGCTGTAAAGCAAGATGCTAACCCAGGATTTATTAATGAAGCATGGACAAAAGTTGACAAGCCTGGGATATACCGAGGTCAGTGTGCTGAGCTTTGTGGCAAAGACCATGGTTTTATGCCAATTGTTGTCGAAGTAAAGTCTGAAGCAGACTATGCAAAATGGCTTGATGAACAACACCAACTCAACGCTCAAGCCGCTGCTGCTGAGAAAGCATCTCTTAACGCTTCCGCATCAATGGATGAATTGATGACCTTGGGTGAAACTACCTATATTGCCCACTGTGCTGCCTGTCATCAAGTTTCTGGTGCTGGTCTACCTCCTGCATTTCCTGCACTTAAAGGAAGTCCAGTTGCTACGGGTAGTATTGCCGCGCATATTGATATTGTACTCAATGGTAAAGCGGGTACAGGTATGCAAGCTTATGGTAAGCAGTTAAGTATGAAGCAAATTGCTGCAGTTGTGACCTACGAGCGTAATGCTTGGGGTAACAATACCGGTGATGCCGTACAAGCCGCTGATGTTAAAGGTGCTGCTAAGGGATCAGGCAATGACACAGAAACACCGGTAGCAGTTGCTGAAATGGTTGCTGAAGAAGCCCCAGTAGAAGATCTAACTAAAGTGTACAGCGAAGATGAACTGATGGTTATGGGTGAGCAAGTTTACATGAAAGCTTGTGCTGCTTGTCATCAAGTTTCTGGTGCGGGTTTACCTCCGGCATTTCCAGCACTAAAAGGTAGTGCAATTGCACTGGGTGATATTGCTGTGCATATAGATATGGTTATTAATGGCAGTAAGAAAAACCCTGCTATGGCTGCTTTTGGTAGCCAGTTAACTAAAACCGAAATAGCGGCAGTTGTTACTTATGAGCGTAATGCTTGGGGCAATAACACCGGTGATTTAGTACAACCTGCAGCTGTTGATGCTGCTAGTGCGAAGTAGGAGGATATAAAATGACTACAGACGTTATAGAACAAGAATCGCACGACGATCATCATGATGACCATAAAATGAAAGGCATCAAACGTTGGTTGTACACGACAAACCATAAAGATATAGGTACGTTATATCTATGGTTTGCTTTTATTATGCTATTAACCGGCGGCGCTTTAGCCATGGTTATTCGAGCCGAGTTATTCCAACCCGGTTTACAAATAGTGGAGCCTGATTTTTTCAATCAGCTAACAACCGTACATGGTTTGATCATGGTATTTGGTGCAATTATGCCGGCCTTTACCGGGTTTGCTAACTGGATGATACCTATGATGATTGGTGCTCCAGATATGGCCTTACCACGTATGAATAACTGGAGCTTCTGGATTCTACCTTTTGCTTTTGGGATTCTTTTGTCTACATTCTTTATGGAGTCAGGTGCGCCTAACTTTGGTTGGACATTCTACGCACCACTTTCTACAACCTATTCAAATGGTAGTACGGCATTTTTTGTTTTTGCTGTTCATATTATGGGTATCTCATCAATAATGGGCGCAATTAATATTGTTGTTACTATTATGAATATGCGTGCGCCTGGTATGACTTACATGAAAATGCCATTGTTTGTTTGGACATTTTTTATTACCGCGTACTTATTGATTGCGGTGATGCCCGTGCTCGCAGGTGTGGTAACTATGTTGTTAACCGACACTTATTTTGGTACGAGTTTCTTTGATGCCGCTGGTGGCGGTGATCCGGTATTGTTCCAGCATCTTTTCTGGTTCTTCGGGCATCCTGAAGTTTACATCATGATTTTACCTGCTTTTGGTATTGTTTCGACAATTATCCCAGCGTTTGCTCGTAAGAAGTTATTTGGCTACAGCTCAATGGTTTATGCAACGGCATCGATTGCTGTGTTGTCATTTATTGTTTGGGCGCATCACATGTTCACGACAGGTATGCCGTTATTTGGTGAACTGTTCTTCATGTATTGCACCATGTTAATTGCCGTACCTACGGGTGTTAAAGTGTTCAACTGGGTCGCAACTATGTGGCGTGGTTCAATGAGCTTTGAAACGCCGATGCTATTTTCTATCGCGTTTGTCATCTTATTTACTATCGGCGGATTCTCTGGTTTGATGTTGGCATTAACACCTGTTGATTTCCAATACCATGATACCTACTTTGTTGTTGCTCATTTTCATTATGTATTAGTTACCGGTTCATTATTCTCGATTTATGCTGGTGCATACTTCTGGTTGCCAAAATGGACAGGTCATATGTATAACGAGTCTTTAGCTAAATGGCATTTTTGGTGTTCATTGATTTCAGTTAATTTACTATTCTTCCCTATGCACTTTTTAGGATTAGCGGGCATGCCTCGTCGTATCCCAGATTATGCGTTGCAGTTTGCTGATTTCAACAAGTGGGTCAGTATTGGTGGTTTTGCCTTTGGTCTTTCGCAACTAATATTCTTAGCGGTAGTCATTAAGTGTATTAGAGGTGGAGAGAAAGCATCGGCTAAACCTTGGGATGGCGCTGAAGGTTTAGAGTGGACTGTTGCAAGTCCTGCTCCGTACCATACATTTTCAACACCACCAAAAATTGATTAAGTTAATAAAATATGAATAAAGGTGACGAATTGCAAAATTCAAATAACAAAGATAGCACTGCTATAACGAAAAACAATCAAGTGATAAAAAAGCTGGTTATGATTGTTTTTGGTATGTTTGGTTTTGGTTTTGCACTTGTCCCTTTATATGATGTGTTTTGTGATATTACTGGTTTGAATGGAAAAACGTCAACCACTGCCGCCGCTGTCTATAATGTTGAGCAGATTGACACAAAAAGGATTGTTACGGTGCAGTTTATTAGTCGAACCGCCCAAGGTATACCTTGGCAGTTTGAACCTATGGTCCGTGAAATAAAAGTTCATCCCGGTGAAATGAAACTTGTTAAATTTTATGCAAAAAATGAATCCACCCGCGATATTATTGGCCAAGCAGTTCCGTCAGTATCGCCCGGTTTAGCGGCAGCGTATTTTCAAAAGATTGAATGTTTTTGTTTTACGCAGCAACCGCTAAAAGCGAATGAAGAGGTAGAAATGGCGTTACAGTTTTATGTTGACCCAGAATTACCTGAAGATATTTCAACGCTAACTTTGTCTTACACTTTGTATGACGTGACCGGAAAAGTGGAATCGTAGCAATTTATACTGAGCACTTAGCGTGTAACAGTATTTGTTTAGGGGAATAATAATGACAACAAAAGAATATGAAAGTTATTACGTACCATCACAAAGTCATTGGCCAATTGTTGGCGCAGTGGCACTGTTTTTAATTGCTGTTGGCGCCGGGAACTATGTTTCTACGTTAAATAGTAGCGAAGGTGGCATTGGCGGTTACATATTGCTTGCCGGCATTTGTTTAGTTATATACATGCTCTATGGTTGGTTCAGTAACGTTATAAACGAATCGATGGCAGGTAAGTATAGCCATCAAATGGATAACTCATTTCGTCAAGGAATGAGCTGGTTTATCTTTTCTGAAGTGATGTTTTTTGCAGCATTCTTTGGTGCCTTATTTTATGCCCGCACGTTATCAGTCCCTTGGTTGGGCGGCGCAGATAATAATGCCATGACTGGTGCTGTTTTATGGCCTGAGTTTGTCGCAAGTTGGCCGTTATTAGTCACACCAGATGGAACCGAAACAACTCAAATGGGCTGGTATGGCCTACCGTTAATTAATACTATTTTGTTATTAACGTCTTCAATTACTGCACATTTAGCACATTCAGCCTTAGAAAAAGATAATCGTAAAATGCTGAAAATATGGTTAGGTTTTACCATATTATTAGGTGTTGTCTTTTTATTCTTGCAAGTTGTCGAGTATATGCACGGCTATTCAGAAGAAATGAAATTGTACTTAACTAGTGGTATCTATGGTTCAACTTTCTACTTACTGACCGGTTTTCATGGTATGCACGTTACCTTAGGTACCGTCATGCTTATTGTGGTATTTTTAAGGGTGTTAAAAGGCCACTTTACCCCAACAAATGCTTTTGCTTTTGAAGCGGCAAGTTGGTATTGGCATTTTGTTGATGTGGTTTGGGTGATACTGTTTGTTTTTGTTTATATCGTATAAAAAATTACTGATATAAACGTTTAAGAAATATTGTAGGTGAAGCTAGCTTCACCTACTTTTTATTTTTAAGCGAGTTGATTAGAATGGTCGTGGGTGTGGCGTAATAACGCCTGTTAAAATAGCGACTAGCATAAGTATAATAATGAAGGCTGAAATCATCACGCGTCGGCCAATAAATTTTGACATTGACGGTTTACTTGGGTCATTTTTGTTTAAGACAAAGAGTGCCTGAAACAGGCTAAATACCATGAAGACTAAGCAGCCAATAATAATTATTTTTATCGCAAATGCCATTTAAAAATTTCCTATGTTGTTATGTTCGCTTTAAGCATATTTAAGGAATTAATTGTTTGAAAAATTTTATATCAAACATTCGCCTACCTTGGTTGATATTTACCCTACTTGTTTTTTCCGGATTAGTAAAACTCGGATTATGGCAAAGTGATCGTGCTTTACAAAAAGAGCAACGCATCGCAACCATTACACAATTGAGCCAAACACAAGCCTTGTCACTTTCTCAAGTGCTCTCAGAAAAAAATGAAATTAATGATCTACCGATCACTATGTTTGGGGAATTTGATAATAATACTATTTTTTTATTAGACAACCAAACGAATAAAGGACAATTAGGTTATCGTGTTTATCAAGTGTTTAATAGTGGTGAGCAGGCGGTCTTAGTTAATTTAGGTTGGGTAGTAGGTTCTATAAATCGTCAAGAAATTCCCGATGTGCAGGCTATTACTGGAAAGTATCAACTATCAGGTCACGTACGTAAAATAGAGCAAGGCATAATGTTAATGGAACAAGTCTTGGTTAAAGCTGAGTGGCCATTGCGTGTTCAGCAGATAGAATTAGATAAATTTTCAACATTAATTTCACGTCAACTCTTGCCCTTTGTCGTCTACTTAGATAAAACAGAGAGTGTGGGTTATGAAAAAAATTGGCAACCAATTGTTATGCCACCTGAAAAACATCGTGCTTATGCCTTTCAATGGTTCAGTTTAGCGATTGCATGGTTATTGTTGATGATATGGGCGTCAATTAAGTTGGGTAAAAATAGTGAACAAGCGTTAAATCACTAATAAAAAAATAATAAGGTCTAAGTGTATGAATGATGTATCACAGAAAAAATCTCGTCGTAGTATGGTCATGGTGCTGGGCGCTTTTATCCTCCCTATCGTGTTAGCAAAAC
The DNA here is from genome assembly GCF_014077245.1 of Colwellia sp. BRX8-9. Taxonomy (NCBI): domain Bacteria; kingdom Pseudomonadati; phylum Pseudomonadota; class Gammaproteobacteria; order Alteromonadales; family Colwelliaceae; genus Colwellia; species Colwellia sp. BRX8-9. The sequence goes on along the minus strand of NZ_JACGVN010000010.1, from coordinate 137,211 downwards.
TCGCCTTAACTCAAAATTGGCTTGATTATGGTGTGACGAACAAAGGCACTTTAGTTGAGAATGAACTGACTTTAGAAAAGTTAGGCTTGAGCCAACCCGCTTTACAAAAAACTTGGTCAATTATTTATAGCTTGCCACAGCATTGTGATGATCACTGTGAACAAACGTTACTTAGTGTTAATAACTCTTACATAGCCCTGGGTAGAGAAATGCCCAGAGTAAAGCGCGTCGCACTTTCTCCTAATCCACTCTCACCTCAGCAAACGGAAAGGTTAACTGAAAACAGCTGGGTGATCATTTCTACTCCAAGTCTAGTTGATGACTTTTTATCAGATACCAAAGTCTTAGTTGTTGACCCTTTAGGTAATGTGGTTTTATCTCATAAACCACCGACAAATGATGATGCTCAAGCAATGTTTGGTAAAGAAATTTTAGCCGATATGAAGAAATTACTTAAGTATTCAAGGGTGGGTTAAGATGAAAAATCGTGTTAATCATCGTGTTCGTACCTTAGTCTTAATTAGTATTCTATTAGCACTAATCGTGGTTAGCTTAGGTGCTTATACGCGCTTAACGCATGCGGGTTTAGGTTGTCCAGATTGGCCAGGTTGTTATGGATTAATTGATGTACCTGCAACCGCAGAACAAATTATTAAAGCAGAGCAAGCATTTCCAGAAAGAAAAGTTGAAGCGCATAAAGCATGGAATGAAATGATCCATCGATATTTTGCTGGTGCGTTGGGTTTATTAATTCTAGCGATAGCATTTATGTCTTACCGACAACGCGATCAAGGTACGCCATTAAGGTTGCCGATGTTGATACTCGTGGTGGTCATTTTCCAAGCGGCCTTGGGCATGTGGACCGTAACCATGAAACTAATGCCGATTGTCGTTATGGGTCATTTACTTGGTGGTTTTACAACCTTGAGTTTGTTATTTTTATTATACTTACGCTTGGCTGACTTTAGGGTACCAGGTGGTGATTTCGCCATTAAGAAATATGGCAGATACGGCTTAATTGGTATTGTACTGTTAACCGCACAAATAGGTTTAGGGGGCTGGACATCGTCAAACTATGCTGCCTTGGTTTGTACTGAATTACCTATTTGCCAATCAGGCTGGCAAGAGCAAATGACCTTCGAAGATTCATTTGATTTGATCCCACCAGAAAAAGACAGTTACGAATTTGGTCATTTATCTCATGCTTCACGTGTAACGATTCATGTTGTTCATCGATTAGGAGCCATTGTCACTGGGCTTTATCTTTTTTGGTTAGCATTAATGGTATTTCGAAAATCTCAATCTGCATTTTTTAAGAATGCAGCTATTAGCTTAGCGTTTATTCTTAGTTGCCAAATATTATTGGGTATTAGCAATATCTGGTTCTCATTACCGTTAGCAGTTGCGGTGAGTCATAACGTGGTAGCAGCATGTCTAATGTTGTCTTTGATCACGTTAACCTACAGTTTACGACGGAAATTATAAGGAATACTTATGAGCGAATCAGTATCAACAGAAAGCCCAAACGGGCCAGCAACTACACCTGAAGTTATAGAGACTAAAACCGCTATTTGGCGAGATTATTATGAAATCACTAAGCCTCGTGTAGTGGCACTCTTAGTGTTAACCGCTTTAGTGGGTATGTGTCTTTCTGTACCGGGTACCATTCCATGGCAAGTGCTTATTCCTTCAATGGTGGGTATTGGATTTTTATCATCAGCCGCCGCCGCGATAAATCACATTGTTGATGAACGAATTGACAGTATTATGGGGCGAACTTATAACCGGCCCGTTGCTACGGGACGTTTAACGCCGAGAAATGCGACTTTGTTTGCTATGTTTTTAGCGGTCAGTGGTTTTGCCATTTTATATAGCTTGGTTAATCCCTTAACGGCATGGCTTACTTTTGCAGGTTTGGTGGGGTACAGTTTTGTTTATACTATGTATTTGAAACGTGCTACGCCTCAAAATATCACGATAGGTGGCTTAGCTGGAGCCATACCACCACTGTTAGGTTGGACAGCAATGACCAATGAAATACACCCTAATGCTTTGTTATTAGTGTTATTGATTTTTACTTGGACACCTCCTCATTTTTGGGCTTTAGCGATACATCGTAAAGATGAATATGCCAAAGTAAATATTCCCATGTTGCCGGTAACCCATGGGGTAAACTTTACAAAAACCCAAATTTTACTTTATACCGTGTTACTTTTTGTTGTTGGCTTGTTACCTTATTTAGTGGGAATGAGTAATTGGTTATATTTAATTGGCGCAGTAACATTGAATCTGATGTTTTTTGCTTACGCCTGGAAACTTAAGTTTAATGCCGATGAGAATACGGCAATGGACACCTTTAAGTTTTCAATCGTACATTTAATGGGCTTGTTTATTATCCTATTACTTGACCATTATTTGTTACCTATGATACCAAGCTGATCAATTATCTGATCATTGTTAAGGGTAAGGACAAAGCTACTTCGATATAATATTTAGTAGTAGGATAACGACTTACTAAATTTTATATCGGGTATTTATCTATTTTTCCAGATGAAAAGTAGACCATTTAATCAGTCAAATGGTTATTGGATAAGACAAACGGAAATAATTAAATATGAACAAGTTGTTGTATGTCATTGTCGCCCTTGTTGCTGGTGCAGTAGGTTTTTTTGTCTTTCAAAAAGCGACAGTATTACCACAGCCCGAACATGCTTTATATTATCAGCAGGTTCGGGAAGTTAAGCCGTTTCAATTAACGAATCATCATAACCAAGCCTTTACCAAAGAACAATTAGCCAATAAATGGTCGTGGGTATTTCTAGGGTATACTTCTTGTCCTGATGTTTGCCCGACTACATTACAAGAACTAAACTTTGTTTATGACGATTTAAAAGCGATCAGTAAAGATACACAAATTTTGTTGGTTTCTGTTGATCCTAGTAGAGATACGCCAGAAAAATTAGCTCAGTATATAGCTTACTTTAATGAGGAGTTTATTGCGCTTACGGGTGACCATGGTGTGTTATTTCCGTTTGCTCGTAACCTTGGCATGATGTACGCGATTAACGAGCCTGAAGGCGATGAAGCCGACAATAATGGTTACTTAGTCGATCACAGTGCTTCTTTAGTGTTAATTAATCCACAGGGAGATATCGCGGCTATTTTTAAGCCTAGACAAGCCTTGGGTGTATTACCTACCATTGATGGCGAGAAACTGGTCAGTGATTTTGCAAAAATTGTAAAATTAGCTGAATAAAGGAAACTTGTCATCCTTAACTTTATGGGCTGACAAGTTTATTAAATCGCTATATTTGTTAAAGCGGATACCACTGCATACCTTCTTTTAAGACAAACCAAGGCTTTGAGTACCAATAATAACGTCCAGGCTCACTAATACTTGGCGCGGTACAGTTACAGCGAACACGGCCAATGGGCAAGGGCGCGCTATAATTAATGGTAAAGCTATTTTCTTCTTGCCATTCTATTTTTTGTCGACCTAAACCCGAAATATAACAGTTCAATTGTGCGGGAAGAAAATCTTCAACGACAACATCAAAAGTCACTGATTTTGATTGGTTATACTCGACAATAGTACTTGCATTCTCATTACGTAAAGTCATGTTGAAAGGTAAAGATTTTAATTTATCACGCAGACTAGATATTTGATCATAGGGTTTTGACGCAGGAAAACGTGGCACGCTTGTTAAATCTGTCGCTAAGCCTACGGCTCCTGATTGTTGTGAAAAAGCAATGAAATCGTTTTGTGCTACCCATTGTTGTACTGCCGGAGTGTACTCACCATAAGGGTAGGCAAAATAGCGCCAACTTTGTCCGGTTTTTTCTTTAATAATACTTTCAGCCTCTAATAATAGTTCAGTATGTTTTATTAGCCATTGCTGTTCGGTTAAACCTTCACTAATACGGGCCATAGAGTCATGTTCCATGCCATGGTTAGCTATAATAACGCCTTGACCAGCCATCGTTTTAAGTTGTTGCCAAGTAAGATAGTTACTCGAGCCACGTTCAACAATGGCAGGGTTGATAAAAATCGTAAAAGGATAATTAAATTTGTCGAGAATGGGCTTACCATTGAGTAGAATATCAAGATAAGCATCATCAAATGTTATTGCCACTGTTTTGTCAGTAATAGGTTGCTGTTTCTTGATAGAATTCATTAAATCTGAAAGCGCGATGACATTGAAATTGTTATCAGATAAATACTGCATATGAATTTGAAACTGTTCCGGTGAAATACTAGTACTTGCCGGTGTTTTGTCACTAACATGGTGATATTGTAAAATTACAGCGGCAAAGCTAGAAAAGTGAAAGCAAGATAGCAATAGTGCAGGTAATAAAAATTTCATGAGTGAAGCCCTTGTTTAGTCAGTCATAAAAATAGCGCGTTTTGCTTTCTTTTTATAGTAAATTTTCAGGTAATTTTTATATGGAATACTTTTTTGAACGTTAATACTATCAACCACCATAAACAACTATTCCTCATCGCCTTACCGATGATCTTTTCAAATATCACCATACCTCTTCTAGGCTTAGTTGATACTGCTGTTTTAGGACATTTAGACCAAGCCTATTACCTAGGTGGCAGTACAGTCGGGGCAATGATTATTACCTTTGTTACTTGGTTGTGTGGCTTTTTACGTATGTCGACTACAGGTCTTACCGCTCAGGCATTAGGTGAAGAAAACTCACAAAAAAGTTTATTGGTTCTGCTACGAGGTTTGTTAGTGGCTTGCTTAATTGGTGGTGCACTGATTTTGTTACAGTCTTTTTATCTTGATCTGAGCTTAGGTTTAGCCGGAGGATCTGAACAAATACAATTTTATGCTAAGCAATATTGTGATATCCGTATTTGGGGTTTGCCTGCTGCGTTATCAAATCTTGTTATATTAGGATGGTTGTTGGGCAATCATAAAGCTAAGGCTGTAATGTGGATATTGATCGTCACTAACCTAATTAACTTGTCGCTAGATCTATTGTTTGTCTTAGTGTTTGATTGGCAAGTGCAAGGGGTGGCGTCAGCAACGTTAATCGCTGAATATTCAGGTGTTATTATAGGGTTGGCTTATATTATTTTTGCGCAACAGACAGGTAATCGACAACCCCTAAAAAGTATATTAATAAAAATGGTGGGAAAATTTACAGCTATCAGAGATCAGTTATTTGAGAAGTCAGCGCTGACCAATTACTTTCAACTTAATCGAGATATTCTTATTCGAACACTGTGCTTAGAGATTTGTTTTGTCTTTATTACTTTTCAAGGGGCTAGGTTAGGCGATGATGTTATTGCAACTAATGCCATTTTAATGAACTTTGTTTTGTTAATCTCATTTGGATTAGACGGCATTGCCAATGCAGCAGAAGTGTTAGTGGGGAAAGCACAAGGGCAAAAGAATCTTAAACAGCGTAATTTTGTCGTTAAAATCGCTTTATTTTGGACGGGACTCTTTGCGCTCACTTATAGTGCACTCTTTGCCATAGCAGGTGATTTCTTGATTGGTTTACTAACCGATATTCCAGAGGTTGTTTTCTCGACCGAACAATATGTACATTGGATGATTATTTTACCGGTACTAGGCTGTTGGTGTTATTTATTTGATGGTGTTTTTGTCGGTCTAATGAAAGCCAAAGTGATGCGAAATAGCATGATAATTGCGACCTTTGGTTGCTTTTTTCCAATGTGGTGGCTATTACAAGGCTTTGGTAATCATGGGTTATGGGCTGCATTTAGTGTGTTTTTGCTGGTTCGAGGATTAAGCTTAGCTTGGCATTATTATCGCGTTATAGAAAAACAACCCATTAGTCTTTAATTTTTTTATTTGTCTGACGATCAAAAATATTGAGTAAACGATTAGCAAAGATCCCACTGTAACCCCAAGCAGAGGTTAACAGACCAATAGCTAAAAAAACAATGCCGGCGATTTGCCAATAATAATGGTAATAGTAACCGATAAAAATTAAGCAAGCGCCAATAGCAAAAAGACCAAGTCCGCGAGTAAAAAGCACTAAGCTTCTTTGCGGGTCTTGGCCTAATTTTTCAAGTATTGTTATCATTATAAATTAATGAATAACTCAGCAGTCAGTATAGTTGTCAGGTTAACGAACAAATAACTTAATAGTAAGAATGATCACCACGTTCGTGTTCAGTCATATCACGAACACCTTTTATCTCGCCTGCCATTGTTTCAAGAAGTTGTTTTTCGATGCCATCTTTTACAGTGACATCAATTTGACTACAACCATTACAGCCACCACCAAATTGTAGAATAGCGAAACCGTCGTCAGTAATTTCCATTAATGTACACTCGCCACCATGGCCAGCTAACTGTGGATTAACTTCTGCTTTTAAGAAGTAGTCAACACGTTCGAATAATGGCGCATCGTCATTTACTTTTCTTAATTTAGCATTTGGCGCTTTTAAGGTTAATTGTGAACCCATTTGATCTGTGGTGAAATCTATTTCAGCATCTTCTAAGTACAGCTTACTGTCACCGTCAATATAAGCAGAGAAGTGTTCGAATTTCATTTCAATATCTTCAGGTTCTATCGCGTCAGCTGGGCAGTATGACACGCCACACTCTGCACTAGCAGTACCTGGATTAACAACAAATACACGGATACTTGTGCCTTCTGCTTGTTGTTCTAATAATTTAGCGAAATGCGATTGTGCTGTTTCGGAAATATTGATCATCACGGTTATTACTCTCTTACACTTGTTACCAAAATTTCTCTAAAGTTTCTCACGGACCTTAGAGATTGAAAATATTAATACCTGACTAATTTAGTCAGGTATTAATATTTTACGCTGTTATCTACCCATACGCTAGTGAAATTATAGTTAATTGAAATAACAATATGATAAAAAGAGACAGTTATTCTGGTGTGTTTCGATAGATTTTGGTATTTTATTGTTATTGAATTCAAGGATATATTTTATGTTACCACGATTGTTTTTAGCCGTGCTGGTCGGTTTTTTTATTTTTTCACCATTGAGTTATGCGGCAAAAGTTACCGACTATTTACCAGCCGATCACACTTACAATCAAGCTATTCCAACCCCAGAAAGCTCATTAGGCTTTGGCATTGGCGAGCGACATATTCGTCATGATCAACTCCTCAACTACATCAAAGTATTAGCAAACAGCTCAGAGCGGATCACACTGACGGATATTGGACAGACCCAAGAACTACGCCAGCAAGTGCTATTGACGATTTCTTCTAAAGATAATTTAGCTAATTTGAGTGAGATATTGGCAAAAAGATCAGCCAAGGGCAGCGCCGATGACATCAGTTCACCGTTAGTCATTTGGCTTGGCTACAGTGTACACGGTGATGAAATTAGTGGCGCTAATGCGGCAATGGCCGTGGCATATCATTTGGCGGCAAGTGAAAACACTGATATAAACCAAATGCTAGAAAATACCCTGATTGTTATTGAGCCAAGTATTAACCCTGATGGCATGGATAGATTTGTGCAATGGGCGAATATGCATCGCGGCAGCACACCTAATGCGGATCCTAATCATATCGAGCATCACCAAGGTTGGCTTACCGGTCGTACCAACCATTTTGGTTTTGATCTTAACCGTGACTGGTTATTACTCGCACAAAAAGAAAGTCAACATAGATTAGCGTATTTTCACCAATACCAGCCTCACGTATTAGGCGATTTTCATGAGATGAGTGCCAATGGCAGTTACTTTTTTCAGCCAGGCATTCCAACGCGTACTCACCCATTAACGCCAAGTGCCAATACAGAAATGACACAACTTTTAGCAACCTATCACGCGAAGGCACTTGATAAAAATGATCGCCTTTATTACAGCCAAGAAAATTTCGATGACTTTTATTACGGGAAAGGCTCTACTTACCCAGACATTAACGGTGGAGTCGGTGTTTTATTCGAACAAGCGAGTAGCCGAGGCATGCAACAAAACAGTGATAATGGCTTATTAACCTTTGAGTTTGGTATTCAAAATCACGTATTAACTTCACTTTCTACCATTGAGGGGGCATGGAAAAATAAGACCAAGCTATTGAGTTACCAGAAAAACTTTTATAAAGAGTCAGAAAAATTGGCTGATCAAGAAAGCTTTAGTGGCTACTTATTACATGAAACACATGATTCTTATCGCCTCAACGTCCTACTTGATAAATTAAAACAACATCAGATTAAGGCCTATCCGCTGACTGAAGATTTTCGTTTAGCTGGCATTGTTTATGCTAAAGAACATAGCTTCTATGTGCCATTAGACCAGCGTCAGTATCGAGTTATTCAAGCGTTGTTTTCGCAGCAAACTCAGTTCGAAGACAATACCTTTTATGATGTTTCGGGTTGGACAATGCCACTGGCAATGGATATAGACTTTTATCGGGTTGGTCGTACTTGGGGACTAAAACTGGCAGATAATGCTTGGGATAAGCCAACAAATATAGCCGATAACAGTGGTATTGAGCAACAGGCGTATGCCTACGCATTTGAGTGGCATCATTTTTTAGCCCCCAAATTACTCAATGACTTACTTAATAAAGGTATTAAAGCAAAGGTTGCTACAAAAACGTTTTCATCACGATTTAAACTTGATGGAAAAATGGTTAATAAAGATTTTGCGCGAGGCAGTATTATTATTCCTGCGGGCATACAAACGCAATTAAATTGGCGTGATATTGTCACGCAAAGTAGTCAAAAAATTGATATACCTATTAATAGCTTGTCGACGGGATTAACCGTTAAAGGTATAGATATAGGTAGTGGCTCTTTCCGGTTATTATCGCCAGTAAAGGTTTTAATGCTTGGTGGTAAAGGCGTTTCTCAATACGAGAGTGCAGAGATGTTATTTTATCTTGACGATACCCTGTCAATCCCTGTAACGGTTGTAGAGCAGCAGCGTTTAGCAAAAATTGAGTTAAGTGGCTATAGTCATATTATTATGGTTGATGGCAAATACGATTCTCTTGGACAAGATAATGTCGATAAAATAGCGGCATGGACAAAAAGTGGTGGTGTTATTTTTGGGCAGAAACGAGCAGCTAAATTTTTATCAGAATATGAATTACTGGCGATGAACTTCGTTACTACTAATGAAATTAACCAGTTATTTGATACGGATAATGTACGCTACCAAGACAAAGAAAAACTGGCTGGGCGTAAACGTATTGCTGGCGCGATTTTTGAGTCAACACTCGATACCTCACATCCGTTAGCTTATGGTTATACGGATAACCGTTTACCGTTATTTCGCAACAGTACATTAATTTTGCAACATAGTTCAAAGCCGTTTATCTCAGTGGCGAAATATAATGCACGGCCATTATTGAGCGGTTATGCTGATAAAAACATGGTCAATCGAGTGGCAAATTCTTCAGCTATAGTCGCCCATAATTATGGTAATGGGCGAGTGATTGCCAGTACTGACAATTTAGCTTTTCGTGGCTATTGGTTAGGCAGTTCAAAGCTAATAGCGAACAGCTTATTTTTTGCTAAAGCATTTAACGCTTCGACTACTCATTAATAATTTGTTGAAAGATGAAAAGATTTAAATTGTGTAAAGCTAACACCGTATAAGTTAACTTTTATTGAATTTTGTTATTAGGTAAAGATAAACAAAGGCTTAATACGGTAACTTTTTTAACGCCATTAGCTTTCAATAAACGACAAATTTCATTACACGTTGAGCCTGTTGTTACCACATCATCAAGGAGCAATACGTGTTCAGGTAAACGTGATTGTTGATCGCTTTTATTGACTAAATATTCGCTTGACAGTTTAAAGGCATGGCGTAAATTTTTACGGCGAATAACACCGGTTTGACCCGCTTGGCTTTTATCGTGACTAATACGCTGCAATGCATCTGGACAATAGGGCATTTGTGCAAGGCGGGCAAAATCTTCTGCCAATAAATGCGCTTGATTAAAGCCTCGCGTTTGCCATTTTTTCATGTGTATTGGTACGGACAATAGTAAGGGTTGATGGGGACAATGCGTATAAGGTTTATTTTCATACGGTAAGGCGTTTTTCCATTGTTTAAATAATAAAACACTCAGTAAAGGGACTAATTCAAAACGGCCGTGATACTTTAGTTGCCTGACCCATAAGTCTATGGGCCATTGGTAAGCTGATACTGAGATTAACTGATCAAAAATTCTTTTAGGTAATATAGTATTTATCGCTGGCCAGGTTAATAAATCACCGTGTAATTTTTTTAAATCAAAAAGTGGTAAATCAGCCAAGCAAAAATCACAAATAAGCGCTTGGCTTTGACAGCGACCACCACATAAGTCACAACAACTTAATTGTGTTGTAAACAACTTTAAACGATCAATAAAGTTAAATGATTTTTGTTTTAAATATTGAATAAATTTTACGTGGTTAAATTCCATTTAATACCTTCTTTAAGTAAACTGTCGTTAACTTCGTGTAATAAAAATTAACGGTAATACCCTCTATTATGAGCATGGCAGAAACTTTAAAAATATCGAGTCAAGGGTGCGGACTTCCGCTAGTTTTTATTCATGGCTGGGGATTAAACTCAGGCGTTTGGCAACCGAGTGTCGAGGTATTAAAAGAGCACTTTGAAGTGATCACTGTCGATTTACCTGGTTTTGGTGCCAATTTAGAACACTCAATATCTCCTTATACTTTAGCTGAAGTTGCATCATTAATAGCGCAATCTGTAGCAAAACCTGCGGTATATATAGGTTGGTCGTTAGGTGGTTTGATTGCCAGTGAAATAGCATTAAATTTTCCAAAGCAAGTGAAAGCATTAATCACGGTCGCTAGCTCGCCTTGTTTTGTTGAGCAAGAGAACTGGTTTGGCATTAAGCCAGATGTTTTAGCGATATTTCATCGACAACTAGCAGAAGATACCGCCAAGACGATTAATAACTTTTTAAAAGTTCAGGCGATGGGCAGCCCTCATTTACGTCATGATATTAAATTGCTACGAGAACTCGTTATGCAGTTTCCAATGCCAACCAAATCAACTTTAGATGAGTCGCTGCAATTATTGACAACCGTTGATCAGCGCGAAAGTCTCGCCCAAATATCGATACCCTACTTGCGGTTATACGGAAAGCTTGACGGCTTAGTGCCGCGCAAGGCAATTACAGCTATTACTGCATTATCACCTAACAGTGATGTTGTTATTTTTGAGCAGGCATCACATGCACCTTTTATTTCTCACCCGGAGGCGTTTCTCGAAACACTAACGACTTGGCTAGCCCCTTTAGTTGAAGGTACTTATCGATAAATCGATCCTTTACTTTTTAGTCGTATTGTATGATAATTGAACAAAGATGTTGCAGGGTTAAATAGCAAAAATTGAGTACTTAAGCCGATTACTTAAGCTAAGTATTTAAATTAAATATGTAAATTAAGTATTTACTTATTTGTACATTGTTATTCTGTTAATAGGTATAGAGGAGTTTGTTATGGAAATACAATCAGCATTAACAAGTGGTCTACAAGGCTTTCAAAAAGCGCAAGGCGATGTAACAGAAGCTGCAGCCGATATTGCGGCTAACTTAGCTGTTAGTCCTGAAGATTTTGGTATTGGCCAAGAAAACAATACTGATAATGCACCTAGCCCAGATACAGCTAGTAAGAATGCTAGTTCAGCAGAATTACCAGACCTTACCAAAGCCGTTGTCGATTTAAAAGTTGCAGAATTTCAAGCGAAAGCGTCCGCCGATGTTATTCAAACAGCTGATGAAACTTTAGGCACGCTATTAGACGTTCGAGCATAACCGATGAACATCACGCCGCAAACGCCTACTCTGTCTATTCCTACTGCGGTTAATCCGCAAACGGATAGCTTGCGTCGTGAAAATAATATCCGCGAAGTTATTGCAAAACCAGCGGCCTCAAACCAGTCTGCAGCAGAAAAAGGGGTAGCTTCTGACAGAGAAAGAGGCAGAACCCCTGCACAGAATAATGAAAACTTTGATTTTGAAAGCATCCGCAAGCAAGCGGAATCAGCAACAAAAACGATTAGCGGTGATAGTAATCGCGAGAGTGGTTCATCAGAGCAACAATCTGCAGCTGAGACTTTTCTAGCAAACGAAAATGCTATTGAAGATGATAGTGAAAATGGTCAAAATTCAGCAAGCTCCCCTGATGGCAAACCGGCTCCTAACAGTCGAGAAGCTTTTACCGAACAAAGAATTATTAATGAGCTACAACTAAGAGATAAAGAAGTACGTGCTCATGAATTGGCACATGCTTCTGTCGGTGGCGCATCAACGGGCTCACCTTCATATACTTTTGAAATGGGTCCAGACGGAAAGAAATATGCTGTTGGTGGTGAAGTTTCAGTAGACCTTTCTACGGTTAATGGCGATCCAAGAGCAACCATAACGAAAATGCAAAAGGTCTATGCCGCCGCACTAGCACCTGCCGATCCATCAATTCAAGACACCCGTGTTGCAGCTTCAGCGTCGCGAGCTATTTTACAAGCGCAAACAGAGCTGGCCGCGATTAGTTCAGCAGACACCAGTGAAGCAAAAAATGTAACAGTCCAAGGTAAGTCTCGTGATGTCTTTTCAGCAGAAGAAAATCAAGAAACAGAAGATTTTGATACACTAGTTAATCGCACGTTAGCGTCTCAGGACGAAATTATAGCTAACCGTGATAGTTCTGTTGATGAGCGAGCTTTAAGAATTGAAAGCCTCTATGCTGGCATTACTCAAGCTTATGAAAAAGAACCCAGTTTTCATTTCCAATTAACGGCCTAAAACCTCTTAAGCCTAAACCTCTTAAGTTATTGCGCTATAAAGAAAAAGCCTCATTATTAATAAATAATGAGGCTTTTTATTGTGCTTGTATCATTAAGCTAAAGTGATATTAATGATTGTCAGCTAAATACCGTAATTCTCACGGTATTTATTAATACTCGCTAAACTTGTCGCTAATGCAGGTTGCAAAGCAAGGTTCTCTTCAAGGTAAGTAACCACGTCAGCTAGGGTAACAATGGCAATAACTTCTGTACCAAAGTCACGTTCAACTTCTTGAATAGCAGATAATTCACCTTGGCCTTTTTCTTGGCGGTCAAGAGCGATTAATACACCAGACAATTGAGCGCCATGGGCCTTAATAATTTCCATTGATTCACGAATAGCAGTGCCGGCAGTAATAACGTCGTCCACTAACATTATCTTACCTTGTAAAGGAGAGCCAACTAAGCTGCCACCTTCACCGTGAGTTTTTGCTTCCTTACGGTTAAAACAATAAGGCATGTCCATACCGTGATGATCAGCTAATGCTACTGCAGTGGTGGTTGCAATTGGTATGCCCTTATAAGCTGGACCGAAAAGCAAATCAAACGCGATAGTAGAATCAACGAGTGCTTGTGCGTAAAAACGACCTAAGCGTGCTAAATCACCGCCGGTATTAAATAAACCCGCATTAAAAAAGTATGGACTTGTACGGCCTGACTTCAAAGTGAATTCACCAAAGCGAAGTACTTCTTTCGCTAGAGCAAATTCAATAAATTCACGTTGATAATCTTTCATCTTTATTCCCACTTTAATCAGAGTATTTAGCTAAGGGCTAACTTTTGTAAATCAAATAATTCGTTAATACTGTCTTTTGCTAACGCTAGCATATTGTGCATTTCATCAAAACTAAACGGCGCTTCTTCTGCTGTGCCTTGAATTTCAATCAATTTACCTGTGTCTGTCATAACGACATTCATATCGGTATCGGCAGCAGAATCTTCTGGGTAATCAAGATCCGAAACGGCTTCACCTTTATAAATACCAACAGAAACTGCTGCTATCATATGCTTTAATGGATTAGTTTTAATAATATCTTTAGCGCGCATATAATTTAAAGCATCGACTAATGCGACACAAGCACCGGTAATGGAAGCAGTACGTGTACCGCCATCAGCTTGTATAACATCGCAATCGACGCTAATGGTATTTTCACCTAGGGCTTTCAAATCGACAGCTGCGCGCAATGCACGAGCGATTAAACGAGATATTTCCAACGTACGACCACTTTGTTTGCCGTTAGCTGCTTCTCTGCGCATACGGGTGTGGGTAGAGCGAGGTAACATGCCATACTCTGCTGTGATCCAACCTTTACCTTGTCCTTTTAAAAAACGTGGTACACCGACTTCTACTGAGGCAGTACAAATAACTTTGGTGTCGCCAAATTCAATTAATACTGAACCTTCAGCATGAGTAGTAAATTGACGAGTAATGGTTACAGGACGTATTTGACCTGGAGTTCTGCCGCTTGGACGCATGTTAATATACCTATGGTGAAATAATTGTTGCGCATTATAATCGTTCAGCAACAAATTTGACATAATCACGTGAAAACAATTTGAAATATAGTTAATCTAATTAGGGTCTAGTTAGCAGTACTTTACAATATCCTAATTTATATTGAGCCTACTTATGAAAAGCTTTGTTGTGTTAATGCTTGTTACTTTCGCTTCTTTTTTGTTAATAACACCCGCCTCAGCCATTAACGCTGATGATTTACCTAAATACAGTAAAGTCTATGATGAAAAAAGTGATCCCTTTAAAGATGCGAATGCGGCAATAAAGCTAGCTCAAAAAACTCAGCGTAATGTGCTAATTGAAATTGGTGGCAACTGGTGCAGTTGGTGTAAAAAAATGGATGTTTTTTTGGCTGAAAACCCTGAGGTTTATCGGAAGCTCCATAGTGAGTTTGTCTTGTTAAAAATAAGCGTCAGTGACAGTAATGAAAATGAAGCGTTTATGAAATCGTTACCACCCGTTTTAGGCTATCCTCATATGTACGTATCAACAAGTAGCGGTAAAATGCTTTTATCAAAAGATACTGCCGAATTACTCGTTGGTGAACAATATTCTAAAGAGCAGTGGTTAGCCTTTCTTAATAAATGGCAAAGCAGTGAGACAAAAGGATAAATCAATGTCAGGTACAGCATTAAATAAAATCAACAGCTTCTTTGATAAAAATTATCAAACACCATCTTGGTTATCACATAAGTTTTCTCGTCGTAAATTATTAAAATCAGCGGCGGGAGCAACGGCAATCTCTGCACTTCCTGCGGTAGCGTTCAGTCAACATGAAAAAGATAAAGTGTTTGAGACTTTGCAGGCAGAGCCTTGGTTAACCTTGAATGCCGTGCTTGATCATCTCTTACCAGAATCAAGTAGTGGTCCAAGCGCCAAAGAGTTACAAGTCGTTATTTATTTATATAACGTTGTTTATCAGCAACCCACTGAAAAAAGTGAAATTGACTTTATTTTTAAAGGTGTCGGTTGGTTAAATGGTTATACACAAAACCAATTACAAAAAAACTTTACTGAGTTAAGCAAAGTCGAAAAAGAAACTATGTTACGAGGGATCAGTGGCTCGAGAGCGGGCGAAAACTGGCTCAATAATCTACTGGGTTATATTTTTGAAGCTATGTTATCGCCACCCGCTTATGGCGGTAATCCAAAAGGCACTGGTTGGCAATGGCTAGAGCATCAAGCGGGCTTTCCATTACCTGAAGCGGGTCAACGTTATTTCGAGTTACCCAAACGTTCGGTGACCAGCGACAAAAGTGCCAACAACATTATTCAATCAAAAGACTTATTAGCAAATAAAAAGTGGTCGACAGTTAAAGGAAGTAACAAAGCATGAGTTTTGATATTTGCATAGTTGGTAGTGGTGCAGGGGCCTCGCCTGTCGCTTATACATTAGCGAAAGCTGGCGCTAAAGTATTAATACTGGAAAAAGGTCCGTGGTTAACCGAGAAAGAATTTTTCAAAGATGAATTAGCGATTAGTTTACGTGATTCTTATAATCCCAAACTGGCTGATGAACAGCATGTTATTGAAGAAGAATATCAAACCGCTGACGGAGAAAACTATTGGCAAGGCGAGCCAACAAGTGAGTCGGGCTGGAGCTTCTGGAACGGTAATGTTGTCGGTGGTTCATCTAACTTTATGAGCGGTTATTTTCATCGATTAAAGCCGGTAGATTTTAAGTTAAAGTCAACCTTTGGTGATATTGAAGGCGCTAATATTGTCGATTGGCCGATCAGTTACCACGAGCTTGAACCTTTTTATGCGCAAGTAGAACGAGATGTTGGTGTCTCGGGGAAAGTTGTTTCACACCCTCATCAAGAACCACGCTCAACCGATTTCCCATACCCGCCATTAGTTGATCATCAAGTATCAGACTGGATTGACAAAGCAGCAAAAAATATTGGCTATCACTCAATGCCAGTACCTCGTGCCATCTTATCGACTCCAGCCATGGGACGAAAAAGTTGCGAGTATTCAGGGTATTGTAGTAGCTATGGTTGTTCAACCGGTGCCAAAGGTAGTGGTCGAGCTGCTTTGTTAAACCATGCCGTGGCAACGGGAAATTTAACCATTAAAGCGAATGCTAAGGTTTATCATATAGCGAGTGATGATGAAGGTAAAATATCTGCCATCCATTATTACGACTCACAAGGTCGAGAACAAAAAGCCACAGCAAAAATTTATGTTGTTGCTTGTCAAGCGGTTGAAACATCACGTTTATTGCTGGCTTCCAAAGGGAAAAAATTCCCACAAGGGCTTGCGAACAATAGCGGACAAGTGGGTAAGAATTTAGTGTTTAGTGGTGGAGGTACAGGTAAAGGGGACTTTTTATTTGCTGATTTAACAACGCAAAAGCAAGCTCAATTAAAGCAAGTTGGCCCTTTTATAAATCGTGCTTTACAAGACTGGTATCAAATTGACGATAAAAGCTTCTCTGGTGCTAATCAACAAGGTCAAGCGAAAGGCGGTACCATAGACTTTCTCTTTTATCAAAACCCTATTGCTCGTGCACAAGGGCAACAATTCAATGATGCAAATGAGTTAGTGTGGGGCGAGCAATTACAGAAAAACTTAAAAGAAGAATTTACCACTTATAAAACCTTACGTTTTGAAGTCTTTAATGACTGGTTACCCACCGACGATTGTTTTGTTAGTTTAGACCCAGAAGTCACTGATAAATGGGGGCAAGCAGTCGCCAAGGTAAGAATTGGTGCACACCAACATGATAGGGTGGTTGGAGAGTATCTAGCGGAGAAAGGCAAGAAGTTGCTGGAAAGTATGGGCGCAAAAAATATTACTAGCTCTGTTAGCAGCTACCCGCCAACAAACTTAATGGCAGGAGGTTGCCGGTTCGGTAATGACCCCAAAACATCGGTATTGAATAAATACTGTCAAGCCCATGAAGTCAATAATTTATATGTTACTGATGGCTCATTTATGCCCACAGGCGGTAGTGTTCCCTACACGTTTACCATTTATGCCAATGCATTTCGAGTTGCAGAGCATATTAAACACCGTTGGCAAGAGTCTATCATTTAGCCATTGTCATTGGGGGGGTGTTGTGAGGAGATAAAAGCATTCCCTCACAACAGTTTATTGATTAGGTTTTAACGAGACATCAATTTTCTAAGGCTAATCGACGAGTCTGATCTGAATTCGCTATAGCCACGTATTACTGCACAGTTTAATTATAACTTGGTGTAATAAATTGCTAATCAAAGCGAATGTTATTATTACACTTAATTCGTTTGTCCGATAACGAGGAGTAATACAGTATTGTTAGCACATAAACCATTAGGGGTGATATTTGATCTCGACAACACCTTGGTCTCTTCATCTTTAGATTTTGACAGTATAAGAGCTTCCTTGGGGTGTCCAAAAGGCATAGATTTATTAGATTTTATTGATGCTTTACCAGAACATCATCAAGTTGAAGCTCATGAGGTGATAGTAGAATATGAAATAAATGATGCTATGACAGCAAATAAGTTGGCGGGAACCGACCAAATTTTAACTTTATTAGCTGAGTTGTCTCTACCTTGTGCGATTGTTACCAGAAATTGTCGACAAGCAGCGGCGATAAAAGTAAAAAACAATAATATCAATATTGAGATATTACTGACTCGAGAAGATCACAAAGCTAAACCAGCCCCTGATGCGTTACTACATTTAGCTGAGCTTTGGCAGATAGCCCCTGAAAACTTATTGTATGTTGGTGATTATTTATATGATTTGCAAGCGGCGCGAAATGCTAACACCATGTCTTGTCTTATCAATTATGGTATAACAGCAAGCTATGAAAATTTGGCAGATGTTGTCGTTCTCGACCTTAATGAATTAAGCGAGACAATTAAGCAAGTATCGATTGTAGAACATGCATAATGGAATTATCTGCAGTGTATGTTCTTTACTGCAGACTTTCATGCACATTAAATCGTTAATTACTTATTTTCAAGTAATGCTGTTAGGCATGATACTTGTTCGCTCAATACGGTAACTTGCCTTTCTAGATCTGCTACTCTTTGCTCCAGACAAGGCTGATTTTCAGATGAACTATCGTCTATATCGACAATGTTAGTATCAGCTAATTGATTTTCATGGGTATCAGAAAGTAAATGAACGTAGCGAGAATCACGTTTGCCAGGCTCTCGCGCTAGCTTTTTGACTAATATCTTACTGTTTAAATTTTGCAATTGATGCAAAGTCGTTTCAACTTCACTGACATCGGTAAAGTCAGCTAAACGATTGGTACGAGTTCTTAACTCTCCTGGGGTTTGCGGCCCTCTTAGTAATAACACACAAATAATGGCTTTTTGCTGGCGTGTAAATTTTAAATGACCAAACTCAGTATCACAAAAACGATGAAAATATTTATTTACCCTTACCGAAGCTTTTCTATCTACCATTAATTGATTCATTTCTACCAATTCATCGACTAAGTTTTGCACATCACTTTCAGAAAAATTCGTTACCGGCTCACGGTTACTTTTTTGATTACAGCCTAGGGTAATACCATTTAATGAGAGTGGATATTGCTCAGGTGTTGTGATTTCTTTCTCAAGCATTACACCAATAATGCGGCATTGGTTGGCGGATAGCGTGATCATTTTTAAAGTTTCCTGACAAAAGTCTTTGCTGATGTTATACCAAGCTATGTCTATATTTACTATGTTAAGTTGTTTTATCAGCCATAAAAAAAGCCATAGTTTGCTATGGCTTTTAAAAGAATCAAACCTACTTAATACCTATTCTATATTCGCGATCTGCTCTCGCATTTGCTCGATAAGTACTTTTAGTTCGACAGCTGCATTGGTGATATCAACATTAATCGATTTAGATCCTAAGGTATTCGCTTCACGATTAAATTCTTGCATCATAAAATCTAGGCGACGACCTTGTGCACCACCTTTTGTTAGGATGCTTCTTGTCTCTTTTACATGGCTAAATAGGCGATCAATTTCTTCGTCAACATCCATTTTTTGCGCAAGTAACACTAGCTCTTGTTCAACTCGGCTTGAATCAAGCTCAATTTTGGCGTCGGTGAATTTATCGGTGATCCGCTTACGCTGCCATGCAATGATTTCAGGCATAAATGCTTTTACTTTGTCTGACTGCTCAACAATACCTTCAAGGCGTTGTTCAATTAATACTTTTAAGTTTTCTCCCTCACTTGCCCGAGCATCAATAAAGTCTTTTAGCGCTTGTTCAAATCCTTCCAAAATTTCTTTTTGAATGTTGGTCATATCGGCTTCTTCAGCTTCCATGACACCAGGCCAGCGCATAATTTCTAAAGGATTTAATTGACTATTAAGTGTTTGTTCGTTTATCCAACCTGCGTGCTGTAACAGTTGTTCAGCTAAGCCTTTATTAAGTGATAAATTGTTTTTTGCTGATGGGTTAGCATTGAAACGCAAGCTGCACTCTACTTTGCCACGATTTAATTGTTTACGAAATCGCTCGCGCAATGCCGGTTCAATGCTACGAAATTGTTCTGGTAAACGGAAGTAAGTTTCCAAAAATCGTTGATTTACAGATCGAATTTCCCAAACTGCATTACCCCAATCACCTTTCACTTCAAAGCGAGAAAAAGCCGTCATACTATGGATCATATTGTTATCCGTTTACTGAATCTAAAAATTAAGGTAATTATGCCAAACGCGTAATCAGGTAGCTACTATATTTTATACGCTTAAAGAATGAATTTTTATTTATACGAGGGTTAATCTAATTTCCATTTTTCTTTAATTTTTGCAAGTTGACCTGTGGTTACTAGTTGTTGAAATGCCGTTTGGTATTTTTTTATCAATGTTGGTGACGTATCAAGACTAAAGGCAATACTGAGTTTGTTATTTAAAGCGGCTACTTCGTTTAACCTTTGTAACTCATTAAAATCATAGCCCAGATTTTTAGCTCTGGTTTCTATGGTGATTTGTGTGGCAAGTATTAGGTCAACTCTATCAATAAATAGCATATTCATGGTTTGTCGCTCGTTAGCAAGTTGGTAAATATTGGAGAAGTCTTGAGCGATTAAATATTGTGCTGAATTAGAATTTCTAGAAACAGCGATCTTACGGTTTTTTAATGCGGAGACTTTATAGTTAGTTTTAGGGTAATGTTTTTTTAATCCCCAAAAATATAAGCGCTCTTCTTTAAGGGCACCGATCCAATGAAATTTTTTATTTCTAAGCTTTGTATGTGCAATAGAGTAAATTAAAACATTAGGGTTATGAAGTGCAACGTCGTATGCCCTTGCCCAAGGCATTACCTGAATCTTAGGATGGTCTTCAGTTATTTTAAATAAAGCTTCAACGACATCGGTAGAAAAACCACCTAAGCTACCATCCGGGTTTTTAATTTGATAAGGCTCTAGAAGCTCGGTAACAACTTCAATGACTTCAGCTTTGCCATTAAACGGTACCAATAAAAGGAAAAAAGTTATTATTAAAATGGTGAGATAATTGTTAAATAATTTGATCATATATATTTTAAGTATCCGTAATATACTCGGTAGCAATACTATTTATAAACCTTAACCAAGATTTTTATTTTTATTAATATAGCTCATTTTATTTGAATGGGTGGTTATATTATTAAATTTAGGCATAAAAAAAAGCAGCCTAAGCTGCTTTTTAAAATAAACGCTAGATATAGGTTAACTTAGCACAAAGTCTAAAATACCTATTGCTGCTTTGCGGCCCTGATCAACAGCTGTAACAACAAGGTCTGAACCTAGCACCATATCACCACCGGCAAAAATATTTTGTTTAGTGGTTTGTAAAGCAAATTCGCTATTATCAGCGGCTAACACCAGACCACGTTTATCTATTTCAACACCGGCATCTTTCATCCATTGTGGTGGACTAGGTAAGAAACCAAAAGCAATAACGACGGCGTCAGCTTCCATAATAAACTCACTACCCGCTATCGGTTCAGGGCTTCTTCTGCCTTTCGCATCCGCAGCGCCTAGTTGAGTTTTTACAAATTTAACACCACAGGCATTACCTTCTTTATCAACAGCAATATCAAGAGGTTGTATGTTAAATTGAAAGTTAACACCTTCTTCTTTAGCATTTTGAACCTCACGTGGTGAACCCGGCATATTGGCTTCGTCACGACGATAAGCACAGGTTACTTCGGTAGCACTTTGACGAATTGAGGTACGTACACAATCCATTGCCGTATCACCACCACCGAGGACAATGACTTTCTTATTTTCAAAACTAATAAAAGGTTTAGCATTTTCAGTAATTTTCATTAAGTTTTGTGTATTACCGATTAAGAAATCGAGTGCGGTATAAACACCAGCAGCGCCTTCGTGTTCAAAGCCACCTGTCATATCTGTGTAGGTACCGAGCGCTAAAAATACCGCGTCGTACTCTTCACTTAATGAATCAATGGTAATATCAACACCGACATTGACATTTAATCTAAATTCAATGCCCATGCCTTCAAAGATTTCACGACGCGTTTGAATAACATCTTTTTCTAGTTTGAATGATGGAATACCAAAAGTGAGCAAGCCACCTATTTGAGCATGTTTGTCGTAAACAACAGCGTCGATACCATTACGTGTTAGTACGTCAGCACAAGATAAACCTGCAGGGCCAGCACCAATAACAGCAACACGTTTGTTCACTTTTACTACGTCTGATAAGTCAGGTTTCCACCCTTGTGCAAAGGCAGTGTCGGTAATATATTTTTCGATATTACCAATAGTAACCGCACCAAAATCTTCGTTTAATGTACAGGCAGACTCACAGAGTCTGTCTTGTGGGCAAACACGGCCACACATTTCTGGTAAGCTATTTGTTTGATGACATAAGTCAGCAGCTTCAAAGATCTTACCTTCGGTAACCAACTCTAACCATTGTGGAATATAATTGTGAACAGGGCATTGCCACTCACAATAAGGATTACCACAATCTAAACAACGATCTGCTTGGCCAGCACTTTGGTCAGTACTCAATGGCTGATAGATTTCAACAAAATTTATTTTACGTTGTTCAATCGCTTTTTTAGGCGGATCGATGCGTTTAACATCGATAAACTGATAAACATTTTTACTCATACTGTTTTCCCTTAATTCGCATTCTCGACACGACTACTGTGCTTGAACGCGAAGTTCAGCAGATGAACGACTACGATGACCTAATAAGGTTTTAACATCGGTTGCCGTAGGTTTAACTAATTTAAATCGTGGTGCGTAAGCATCAAAGTCAGCTAATATTTCTTGAGCGCGTGCACTACCTGTTTCATCAAAATGTTGGTTAATAATACCGCGTAAATGTTCTTGATGAATAGTCAGATCACTTATTGGTAATAATTCGATAGATTCGCTATTTAAGCGGACATCTAAATCACCTGATTCATCAAACACATAAGCAAAACCACCTGTCATACCAGCACCAAAGTTTACACCAACTTGCCCAAGAATGGTCACTATGCCACCCGTCATGTATTCACAAGCATGATCACCAGTGCCTTCAATTACAGCATGAGCGCCCGAGTTACGCACCGCAAAGCGCTCACCCGCACGGCCACAGCCATAAAGTCTGCCACCGGTTGCGCCATATAAACAAGTATTACCCATAATCATGGTTTTATGACTTAAATACTCAACACCTTTAGGTGGCTTGATGGTTAGCTTACCGCCAGTCATTCCTTTACCAACGTAATCATTGGCATCACCGGTCAGGGTCATTTCTAAGCCACCGGCATTCCAAACACCAAAACTTTGGCCAGCTGTGCCATTAAGATAAATTTTAATAGGAGATGACGCCATCCCTTGGTCACCATGATGACGAGCAATTTCACCCGATAATGATGCACCGACAGAACGATCAGTGTTTTGTATAGAAAAGCGGAACTCACCGCCTGCGCTATGCGAAACAGCATCAGTACAAGCCGCCAATATTTCTTTATTTAATACGCCTTTGTCAAAGGGCTCATTTCCTTCTGTTTGATAAAGAGCCGTATCAGCACCTGCTACAACAGGCGCAATAATAGGTGATAAATCTAATTTTTGCTGCTTAGCTGTTAAACCTGTCAATTGAACGAGTAGGTCGGTTCGACCAATTATCGCTGTTAAGCTTTCGACTCCTAAACGGGCTAAAATTTCACGTACCTCTTGGGCAATAAACTTAAAGTAGTTCATTACTTGCTCAGGTAAACCTTTAAAGAATTTTTCACGTAAAACATCGTCTTGTGTTGCAACACCTGTAGCACAATTATTTAAATGACAGATACGTAAGAATTTACAGCCCAGAGTGACCATAGGCGCAGTACCAAAACCAAAACTTTCTGCGCCTAAAATTGCCGCTTTAACAATATCGATACCAGTTTTTAATCCGCCGTCAACTTGTAAACGTACTTTATGACGCAAACCGTTAGTCACTAATGACTGGTGTGCTTCGGCTAAACCTAACTCCCATGGACAACCGGCATACTTAACCGAACTCAATGGACTAGCTGCAGTACCGCCGTCGTAACCTGAAATGGTAATAAAATCGGCGTAAGCTTTAGCAACACCAGAAGCAATAGTGCCAACACCAGGTCCTGAAACCAGTTTTACTGAAATAACCGCTTTAGGGTTAACTTGTTTTAAATCGAAAATAAGCTGAGCTAAATCTTCAATTGAATAAATATCATGATGTGGTGGTGGAGAAATCAAGGTCACACCGGGTACTGAAAAGCGCAACTTAGCAATTAACGGTGAAACCTTATCACCGGGTAATTGACCACCTTCGCCGGGTTTTGCACCTTGAGCGACTTTTATTTGTAGTACATCGGCATTAACTAAGTAATGCGGTGTCACCCCAAATCGGCCAGAAGCAATTTGTTTGATACGTGAATTTTTTACGGTACCAAAGCGGCGTTCGTCTTCACCCCCTTCACCTGAATTTGAATAACCGCCTAAACGATTCATGGCAATTGCCAATGCTTCATGAGCTTCAGGGCTTAATGCACCAATAGACATAGCGGCACTATCAAAGCGTTTAAACATTTCAGTATCAGGTTCTACTTTGCTAATATCTATGGCTTGGGTATCTTCTTTAAAGCCCAATAAATCACGTAACGTTGCCACTGGGCGATTATTTACTTGATCGGCAAACAGGCGGTAATCTGCATAATCGCCAGATTGAACTGCTTTTTGTAAGTAAGTTACGACATCAGGGTTATAAGCGTGGTATTCACCGCCATGTACATACTTAAGTAAGCCGCCGTGATTGACTTTTTGATGAGCTAAAAAGGCTTTACGAGCAAGATTAATATTGTCTTGTTCTATGTCTGAAAAATCAGCGCCTTGAATACGACTTGGTAAATCAGGGAAGCATATTTGCATGATATTTTGATGCAAACCAATCACTTCAAACAAACCTGCACAACGGTAGCTGGCGATTGTTGAAATACCCATCTTAGATAATATTTTCAACAAGCCTTTATTAATGCCATCACGATAGTTCATTACAGCTTGACGCGCCGTTAACTCAATTTGTCCTTGTTCAACTAATTGCTCAATTGTCTCAAAAGCAAGGTAAGGATAAACTGCAGTAGCGCCTAAACCTAGTAACACAGCAAAGTGATGTGAATCTCTTGCCGATGCCGTTTCAACAATTATATTTGAGTCACAACGTAATTGTGTTTCAACTAAGCGTTGTTGTACTGCGCCAACTGCCATCGCTGCAGGTATAGGTAAAAACCCTTTATCAATTTGACGGTCTGAAAGTATTAAAATAACGGTGTTTTTATCACGAACTAATGTTTCGGCTTCATCACATAAACGAATAATAGCCGCTTCTAAACCTTCTTCTGTGCGGTAATTTAAGTTCAGTGTGTCGCTGCGGTAATGCTCAGGGGCAAGTTCACGTAGCTGCTTTAATCCGGTATACATTAAGATAGGTGTTGCAAACAAAATTCTGTCGGCATGGCCTGTTGTTTCGTTAAAAACATTATGTTCACGACCAATGCAGGTACCCAGCGACATAACATAGCGTTCACGTAATGGATCTATAGGGGGATTTGTTACCTGAGCAAATTGCTGGCGGAAATAATCATAAATTGTACGAGGTTGGCTTGAAAGTACTGCCATAGGCGTGTCATCGCCCATAGAACCCGTTGCTTCCATGCCATTTTCAGCCAATGTTTTCACAATTTGATGAATTTCTTCGTAACTGTAATTAAACATTTTATGGTATTGCGATAGGCCTTTATCATCAAAAATACGCTTACCAATAAGTTCGGCATCGAGTTGATGAAAGGGCACTAAACGGCGGATGTTTTTATCCAACCATTCACGGTAAGGGTGGCGAACTTTTAGTTCTTCATCAATATCGGTAGAAGTGAATATTTTGCCGGTGTAAGTATCAATGGCAAGCATTTCACCTGGGCCAACACGACCTTTCTCGACCACTTCATCTTCACCGTAATCCCAAATACCTACTTCAGAGGCAAGGGTGATAAAACCATCACGAGTAATAACATAACGAGCAGGACGCAAGCCGTTTCTGTCTAAATTACAGGCAACATGGCGACCATTGGTAACTACAACGCCGGCTGGGCCGTCCCATGGTTCCATATGCATAGAATTAAATTCGTAAAACGCTTTTAAGTCTTCATCCATTAACGGACTATTTTGCCAAGCAGGTGGCATTAACAAACGCATACCTCGGTATAAATCCATACCGCCAGCAAGGAATAATTCAAGCATGTTATCTAGTGATGATGAGTCAGAACCACTTTCATTAACAAAGGGCGCAGCATCTTGAAGATCGGGTAATAAAGGTGATTTAAAGATGTGGGTACGGGCACGACTCCACTGTCGGTTACCTTTAATTGTATTAATTTCACCGTTATGAGCCAAATAACGAAAAGGCTGTGCTAAATGCCATTGTGGAGAAGTATTGGTTGAAAAACGTTGATGAAAAACACAAATGGCCGTTTGCATGCGAATATCAGCAAGGTCTAAATAAAAGTTAGGTAAGTCTACCGGCATCATTAAGCCTTTATAGATAGTTACCAAGCACGACAAACTTGCCACATAAAAAACGCTATCTTCAATGCGTTTTTCTGCACGACGACGTGCCATAAATAAGCGGCGTTCTAAATCTCTATTTCTCCAGCCCGGAGGAGCATCAACAAAAACTTGCTCTATTTGCGGCATGTTATTGACAGCGGTCTCACCTAGCATAGAAGTATCAGTAGGCACTATGCGCCAGCCAATAAGTGTTAGGGTTTCACGCGCTAACTCTTCTTCAAGAATCTTTTTACTTAAAGCGGCTTGAATAGGGTCAGGATTGAGGAAAATCATACCTACAGCGTATTTTTTGCCAAGCTTCCAGTTGTTTTCTTCGGCAATAGCTCGAAAGAAGGTATCAGGTTTTTGCATCAACAAGCCACAACCGTCACCTGTTTTACCATCAGCAGCAATACCGCCACGATGTTGCATGCGATCAAGGGCATGAATTGCCGTTTTTACTAGTTTATGACTTGCTTCACCTTGTTGGTGAGCAATTAAGCCGAATCCGCAGTTGTCTTTTTGAACGCTGTGATCGTAAAGCATGATGTTATTTTCTCCTCAGGAAATAACCACTTGAGCACAGAGAACATGTTAAAGGAATAAAGTTATACAAATAATGCATAAATACTCTGTTTTCACTCAGGTGGAACCCTTCACATTAAACACTTATCGATAAAAGGTCAATCAAAATAGAGTATTTGCTCGTAGTTTTTGTACATTAGTGTAACTATATGTTTTTATTGGTTATTGCTTGTGTAGGTTGGTTTTGTTGATTTAATCGCCTATTTTTTAAGCTGTTATCAATAGCTTTTAGCGAGTTGAGAATGATTTTTGTTTACTTTGTTGTAATTTAATTACATTTTTATTTTTATGACGAGATATGACGAGATATGCTAATTTTAGCTGTTATTCATCTTTTATTCATTGATGTATGGATAAGATGGTGGAGAATACGGTGAAAATTCATCAATAAAAAAGCCAGTAATTACTGGCTTTAATACTAACTTATTTTTTTGTACTTGAATATCAATAGCTTAGGGTTGGTAGCCACCCTCAATGCCTTTAGTCGTAATACTTACCGCATCGTGGGCATGTAAAGATTCAAGGTGGTTGATACGTAGCCAAAAGTCGTCATATCCAGCAGTATTATTCATTGCGTGTTGTAAACGACGAGCGGCGTCTTCACAAAACATTAAGTTTTGACCATTCAGTAGCGCAAATTCTTGTTCATCTTCTCTTTTTACTGCGGCTTGAACGGGTGTCTTTAAACAGCCTTCAATAATATCGACTAATGCAGTAATAGGGAATTCACTAATGTTGGCATTTAACTTTACTTTTAATTCAGCAACTGAGCGTTGACTATGTGGTGTAGCAACAATACCTTCAGTTGTACCCAGCCACTCATGAATTGAGTCTAAATCGGCTTCTTGGCCATTAAACTTCTCTTTAAAAGCTTTTTGGATTAACTGTCGAGCAAGGGCGGCAGAACAAGGACAAGTTGATGAATATCTAACATCAACTGCTAGCTCTATATCGAGTTTACCTTTATTTAAACGACCGGTTAATGTTACTGGGTATGCTTTCCAGCCTTGCTTACCACTAATTAATGATTTTCTTCTTAAGTGATAGTCGAAGCGGAACTGCACTTTAGCATTATCGCTAAGATCGTGGTGACTACTGATAAAACCACTGAGTAAAGTGACCAAGCTTTGAAAGTCTAAAGTATTACTGGTTGAAAGTTCATCAAGCAGTAAATACAAGCGAGACATATGAATGCCTTTTGCTTGTGGTTCTTTTAAGTTTACAAACGCGTCAATAAAAGTAGAAACCATTCGCTCATTCTCACCTTGCGAAGCAACCATCATCGGCATTTCTATATTACTCATTCCAACCCAATCTAGGGTACCTTCGGTTTGAGCTGTGGTGTGGTTGGCGATATCAGGCATTAATGTGGACATTTCTACTCCAGTATTTCTAACACGCTATGTAAAGGGCTTTTTGAAACTTCAGTACATAACAAACTTATTAAGGGCGCGTATTCTAACGTATATTTCCTTGTAGATATAGCGACAGTTCTTTTTTAAGTTACTGAGCAAGATAACTTATTGAAACGCTCTGTATTCATATGGTTTTATGCTTTTCAAATGACTTTGAAGTAATCTAGATGAAAGGCATTTGTTTAATGACATCGGCGTTGATATTGTTACAATGAAGAAAATTACGCCACGATAATTATAATTTAAGGTAGGTTTTGTGAATTATACCGAACAGTTAGATGTTAATTTATTAGATGGATACTTGGATAGCTTAGGACAAGATATTGTGCAACAGATGTTGGACTTATATATTGAGCAATCAAAGACCTATATTGAAGACATTATCGATTCGATTGCACAAGAGTCACAAGTATTATGGCAAGAACGTTGCCATAAAATGAAAGGTGCAACTGGCAGTGTTGGTTTGTTAACCGCTCATGCTAAGTTGGTGGCAATTGAAAAATTACCCGAGCAATGGCCAGAAAAATCAGCCTTTATCTCTGAGTTGAATGAGATAAATAAAAATGCCGTTACTGCTTTTAAAGTATGGTTAGACTCAAAATAATCATGATTTAAGACAATTAAAAAAGGGGAAGCAATTATTGCTTCCCCTTTTTTAATTATTTATTGTTAAAGCGCGCTTAATCTACAGAGCCAATAAAACGATATCCTTCACCGTGAATGGTATTAATTAATTCAGCAGCGTCAGGTACCGATTCAAAATGTTTGCGTAAACGCCTAATCGTTACATCAACGGTACGGTCATTTGAGCGAAGGTCACGCCCGGTCATTTCTTTAATCAATTGCTGGCGAGTAACAATTTGGCCCGTGTTTTCAA
The DNA here is from genome assembly GCF_014077245.1 of Colwellia sp. BRX8-9. Lineage (NCBI taxonomy): Bacteria > Pseudomonadati > Pseudomonadota > Gammaproteobacteria > Alteromonadales > Colwelliaceae > Colwellia > Colwellia sp. BRX8-9. Next base: position 108,014 of record NZ_JACGVN010000010.1, on the reverse strand, counting down.
TTAATAAACGTAGAGCGCGATATTCGCCGCGAGGTATAGATAAAACTTGCCCGTCAGGTGCGGTCATTTTTCTTGAATTACCATCGAGTGACCATTTATTGAAAGTGATCACTGCTTTTTCAATTTCATTCTTTGTCTGACCAATTCGGTTAAGAATGTTTCGAGCTCGAATTGTTAATTCACGTGGGTTAAATGGTTTTGTTAAATAGTCATCAGCACCAATTTCTAAACCAAGTATCTTATCTATATCACTATCACGACCGGTAAGAAATATTAACCCTAGCTCGTTGTTGCTGGTTAATTCTCTTGCCAATAATAAGCCATTTTTACCCGGAAGGTTAATATCCATGATGACTAAATTAATGGTGTTTTTTTGTAATTGAGTATCCATGCTCTCACCGTCTGTAGCCTCTGATACTTGATAGCCTTCTGCTTCAAACAAGTTACGTAGGTTAAAGCGTGTAACATCTTCGTCTTCTACGATAAGTATGTGAGGTTTTTGCATGTTTTTTTTTCCATTCTTTATGTATTTAGCAATAATGTTTACGGTATGTTAGTTATAGCTGAAAATTATATTAACGCTATGTTACTAATGCTTATTTTGTTAATTATTTATACAATTATTAGTATGGTATAGAACCACTAACTAAAAAACAATCAAGTTTGTTAGTTTCTTCTTATTCAACAAATATTTATCAGCACAGCTTTAATCTTCTTTAATGACTTGTGTTGGGATAATAATTTTGAAATTAACCCCTTTTTCAATTTCACTAATAAAGGATATTTTTCCACCTAGTGCTTGTGTGACTAAATTATACACCAGATGTAAGCCCAAGCCACTGCCACCAGAACCTCTTTTTGTGGTGGTGAAAGGCTCAAAAATTTTATTCATAATAGAAGGCTCAATACCCCTACCGTCGTCCTGATAGTCAATAGTAAGCATATCGCTAGAAATACTAGTCTGTATGGTAATTACACCATGGTCTCTGTCATCAAAGCCATGATTAATAGAATTTTGTATTAAATTAATAATTATTTGATTGATAGGACCGGGTTTGCTTTTTATGACGAGTTCGCTTGGACAGTCCACATTAATAATAAAAGGTAACTTTTTAATTTGTGGGGCTAACGTTAATAATATGTCGTCAAACAAATTTTTGATATTGAATGTTCGTGCTTCTTCACTTGATTGGTCAACAGCAACTTTTTTGAAACTGGCAATTAATTCTGCAGCGCGCTTCAAGTTACGGTAAATAATTGCGGTATTTTCTTCACCTTCAACAAGAAACTTTTTCAATTGACTTGATTTTAAGGTTTTATCATCAAAAGCTTTTTTTATTTCTAATAAGCGATCCGATAATAATGTTGAAGCTGTAACGCCTAAACCTATCGGTGTATTTACTTCATGAGCGACACCGGCAACCATATCGCCTAACGAAGCCATTTTCTCACTTTCAACAAGTTGCCCTTGAAACTGATGCAATTTTTCTAATGTTGAAAGTAATTCATTATTGGAATCCTTCAAGGCTTGGGTACGTTTATTGACTTTATTTTCAAGATCTTTGTTTTGCTGATAAGTGAGTTGCTTGGCATCTGAGAGTTTAGCAAGTTGTGTTTCAGCTCTATTGAGTACAATGTTTATGTTGCGCGCTAGAATATCGAGCTCTTTAAAAGGCATTTGTTCAATGCGTAAATTGAACTGTTTATGTTTCGAAATATCTTGTACTTTATTTGCCATATCTGACATAGGAATGGTAATAAAGCGGTTGAGTATTATTGTTATTAAAAGCGTCACTAAAATAAGCATGAAAATAATGACGCTATAACGCAAGAACATGTTGTTTGTTATACGTTTAATATAGTCAGTACCAACTTGTATATAAACGTAGCCAACTTTTTTATCTTGCTGGGTAATGGGTACCATAAGCTCTATAATATAAGTACTTATCTTTACCGAAGATAACTCCATTATTCTATCTGTTTTTTCAAGTATAGGTGAGCTCATACTTTTATTATAGTTCGCAAAAAACACTATGCCTTCAGGCTCAGGGGATACTTTATAAATATGAACGTGATTAATATAAGGGACAGATTTAAGCATGGATAAATAATGATCAGTTAACAGCGTTTTATCATTAACAAGATTGGTGCTGCTGGCATTAGCGATAAGCTCGGCCCAATATTTTGTATTAGTCGCTGCGTCTTCTTTTGTATCTTCAATAAATGAATTAGCGATGATAAAAGAAGAAAGAGTAACAAACAATACAATGAAACCGATGATCATAATCATCAGTTTTTTCTTTAATGAGTGAATGCGTTTCATTTTTTCCATATATTTATAGTAACTTAAATTTTATATTGAGCAATTAAATTGAACAATGATAAAGAGAAAAGCCCTTTTGCTTAGCTAAAACTTGTGTTCTTCCAATCGCCTCTTCCATGATGGGTTGATAACGGAGAAAACTATTTGCCACCACAGTGACTTGTCCTTTCGGTTTTAAATGGGGTTTTATTTTTGAAAGGAATGTCTCTGTGGCTTGATAATTGGTTTTAAGGCCCTGATGAAAGGGTGGATTTGAAATAACGTAATCGTACTTACCTTTTACATCTGACAAGCTATCTGATGGAAAAACGTGGCCAGTTAAATTATTTAATTTCAATGTTGCTTGCGCTGAATATAATGCTAAGGCACTGACATCAAGTAAGTGTAACTTAATCTCAGGAAAAACTTTACCCAAGTAACTGGCTATGACTCCGGCACCACAGCCAAAATCGAGTAGCTCGCCGGTAATTTTCTTTGGTAAATTTTCCAACAATACCTGAGTGCCAATGTCGAGGCCGTTTTGACTGAATACACCAGGCAAGGCAACCACATCTACACTTGTGTCTTTAATCATAAAAGAATATGGCTTTAGCCAGTCGTCTAAGATAAAAGACTCTTGCGTCGCAAGTATATTGCTTGCGAATAATAAGCAATGGCGAGCAGCATCAATTTTTGCACAATCGCCAAGCTGTTGTTCGGTCAACTTTGCTAATGACTTAATACCGCTTTTATTCTCACCGACAACCAAAACTAAACATTCATTTGCTATCGACTCTTTTATCATCGCGAGCATAAAAGTTAACTCGGCCTTACTTTTAGGAAACTGAATAATCACTAAGTCGTGGGCAGTCTTACTTTGATAATATACATTAAATACCGCAGTCATTTGAGTGAGGTCTAATCGTTTGGCTTGTAAATGTGATTGATAATTCGTGTTATAACATGTCATCACTGCTTGAGGGTGAAGTGCATGGTATTCTTCAAAAAAATCGTCAATAGGTAAGTTGATAAATAATGGCGCTTTTGCTTTTAGTAAATCGGGATTACGCAGCAATAATTGATTGATGTTATCTAACAAAGTTATTCTCAAATAATTGGGTTATGGCATTCATAAATATATAACTTATACCCTAAATTAATTAACGGTATTTTATACGCTTAACGAAAAGATATGTTTATAATAGCCGCTATTCTACGTGAATATTATTATCATGTCAGAAAGGCGAATAATAAATTTGCAAATCACCATATAAAATTCAGGGAGTGGGTTATTTTTACTAAATTTTTTACTTGGTTTAAAGTGAAACTAATACGCAGTGATAAGCGTGCATGGTTATTAAAATTTCGCTATTTTACCGTCCCTAACTGGTTTAGAAAAACACCTGTCGCTGAAGTTTACTTAGCACTTAATGACCCTTATAGCTTTATGCTGATTCAAGTGTTACCAGAGCTAGAGCAACGTTTCAATATTCAATTTAAATTGTTCTTAGTCTATGAAAGTGTTCCAGGGGTAACTATCGATCCCAAATTAATGCGCACTTGGGCAATAAAAGATGCCAACTTTATTGCTGATCAATATCAATTGAAAAAAATAACGCAACGACCGACTCAAGAATCACTCTTTACTGGTCAGCAAATGTGGCAGTTGCGACCTAAAACACTCGATAATGCTTGGCAACTCTTTCAACAGACTTGGTCGAATGATTTTGATTACTACTATCATGCTTCTACACCGGTAATAAATTATCAAATTAAAAATTTAATACGTTTAGTTAAACAAGGGCATTACTTACCTTCGTCTATTTTTATTGCGGGGCAATGGTTTGTTGGTATTGATAGGCTTGAACATCTAGAAAAACGTTTGGCTGACTTTGGTTTAGCAAAAGATGACAGTGTTGCTGTTTATCAAAAAAATAAATTAGTCTTTGCTGAGCAACAAGTGAAAGATAATGCAGCTGACATCGCTGACATCGCTGACACGAAAATATTAGAAGCCTTTATTTCATTACGAAGCCCTTATTCTTACATTGGTTTATTACAAGCAGAAAAGTTAAGTCAGCATTATCAGATCCCTTTAAAGATAAAGCCGTTATTACCTTTGATTATGCGGGGGTTAACCACGACAGAAAATAAAGAACGTTATGCTGTTTTTGATGCCAGTCGTGAAGCTAAAAAACTTAATATTCCTTTTACCGGTATTGCAGATCCTTTAGGGCAAGGTATTTTTAATGCTTTTCAAATTTTTTCGTATGCAGAACAACAAAATAAAGAACTCGATTTTATTAAGTCTGCGTTTAAGGCCATTTATGTTGACGGTTTAGACTTATCAAATAAATCGGTAATCGAATCTTTATGTCAGCAGCATAAAATCAATTATCTACAAGCGTTAGAATATAATAATGAACATGACTGGCAACAATGGTCTGATACCAACCAAAGTACTTTAGATGGCATGGGGTTATGGGGAGCGCCTTGTTTTCGATTTCAAAATGTTATTTGTTGGGGGCAAGACCGCTTGGCACAAATTGAACAAGCGATCATTGTTTCATAAGATATAATATATCCGTATTATCTTCATTTAGAGCACTATTGACTCAACATTAGAATAAATGTTCTAATGTTGTTGTCCTGAATTCAATAAAGTTTTGTTTTTTCAAACAAGCGAAACTTATGATAAAGGGCCAGAAGAGGAGCATTAACCAGGTAGTTATCATAAAGAGATCAAGCTCTAATGATTGGTAACGAGGGGGATTAATGCCGAGGTAAGTAATTTTTTGATAATTTACTTATCGGTTGTTTGGGTTGAATCCTAACAATTGTCACCAACTTGGTGGGGAGCTTCTGGCCTTTGTAAAGCCTAATGCTCTTCACATAAGTGATTGTTATCTTGGTTATTACAAACGCCTAAAAGTTCTCCGAACGAACAGAGTTCGAGAGAAATGAATCAAATAAAACTATCAAAAAAAATTAGCTTAACAGCTAACCCAACGCTTCATCATACTATTTTATGGACCGCATTAATTACGCCATTACTTGATGATGGTCAAATCGATTTTCCAAGCCTCAAACAATTAGCTATTAGTCAGTCTGACGCCGGTAATGGTATTGTCTTGCTAGGTAGTACAGGAGAGGGCCTGGCCTTAACATCGCAAGAGCAAGTTAAGATTGTTGAATTCGTTTGCCAATTATCACTAAGCGCACCTTTAATGGTTGCTGTTGGCGGTTATCAGTTAACCGAGCAAATTAATTGGATAACAGCTTGTAATAAATTACCTATTTCAGCCTACTTACTTGGTAGTCCCATTTACGCAAAGCCGGGTGTGATAGGTCAAACGCAATGGTTTAGTGCTTTACTTGATGCCGCCAACTTCCCCTGTATGTTATATAACGTCCCCTCTCGTAGCGGTGTTTCTATTGCTATTGAAACTTTACAGGCGGTGCAAAATCATCAGCATTGTTGGGCGTTAAAAGAAGCCAGTGGCGATTTAAATCAGGTACTCGCCTATCGCCAGTATTGTCCAGATATAGCCCTATATAGTGGTGAAGACGCCATGATGCCTTACTTAGCACAAGCAGGTGTAAAAGGGTTAGTTTCGGTTTGTAGTAATGTCTGGCCGGCAGCGACTCATCAATACGTCGAGCTATCACTAGCTGGTGAGACTCAAGGTTTATTTCCACTTTGGCAAAATGCGGTCGATGAGCTTTTTCAGGTGGCAAGTCCCATACCCGTAAAAGTATTAATGCACCAAAATAAAATGATCAACACTCCCTTTTTACGTGCGCCGTTAACCCATTTAGAACTTAACGACTGCAACTCGCTGTTAGCATCAGATAAATTAATTAATCAATGGCTTGAAACTCAAGCTAAGTGATCCCTTTAAGTATTAACATGAGAATTTAAAATGAATTGGCAAGAAACATTAACACAATTAGAAGCGGGTACTGTTCGTGCGGCAAATCAAGATGAAGCAGGAAATTGGCAGGCCAATGTAGCCGTAAAAGAAGCTATATTATCAGCATTTAAAGCGGGCGAAAACATTGCTTTTGATGGAATTTATAAGGGGTTTGTCGATAAACATAATTTACCTGCGCGTGAGTTTACCGCTGACGATAAAGTGCGATTAGTACCGGGTGGTTCTTCAGTTCGCCGTGGTGCGCATGTTGCTCCTGGTGTCATTATTATGCCACCCGCTTACATTAATGTTGGGGCTTTTGTTGATACAGGTACTATGATTGATAGCCATGCATTAATTGGCTCGTGCGCCCAAATAGGTAAAAATGTTCATGTTTCTGCCGCTGTTCAAATTGGTGGTGTTTTAGAACCGGTTGGTGCAAGCCCTGTTATTATCGAAGATGGTGCCTTTCTAAGTGCTGGTGTGGTCATTGTCGAAGGTATTGTTGTTAAAAAAGGGGCTGTTTTAGCGCCAGGTGTCTCACTTTCAGCGTCAGTGCCTGTTTACGATTGTGTGAATGAAGTGATGCTTGAAAAAGGTGCTGATATTCCTGAACGTGCTGTAGTGGTGCCAGGAACACGTCCGGTTTCAGGGGCGTGGGCGAAAACGCACGGTTTAAATATGGCTTGTGCATTAATCGTTAAATATCGCGATGAAAAAAGTAATGCCTCGTTAGAGCTCGAGTCTATTTTACGTTAAGCCCTCTAAGGTAAAGCAGGAATATCATGTCTGAGTTAGTAAATACTACCTATTGTTTTGATTCTCCTTCGGCGCTTGAATTAAGCGCTGAGTTAACAAAGCAACAACCTGAAAGTAGCCAGCAAGAAGGTTACTTTGTTTATCATCTTGATGCGCTTAAAGCCCATTTAGCCGAACTACAACGCCAAGACGTCATTAAGTTATGGTTTGCGGTAAAAGCGAACCCGTTATCTAACATCATTAAAACCTTAGACGATGCGGGTTTTAATTTTGATGTGGCGAGCAGTGGCGAATTAAATCAAGTCTTAAAGCAAGGTATTACACCCGAACGTATCTTAAATACCGGTCCGGCAAAATCAAAAGCACAAATAACGTCGTTCATTAAACAAGGGGTTAATATTTTTGTTGCTGAAAGTTTGAATCAACTAACTTGGTTAAATGAAGCAGCTATTGAGCATGATGTTAAGCCAAGAGTGCTGTTGCGGGTTCAGTTGCAATGGCCAGAGGGTGAAAAAAACCCTTTAGGGGGAAATTGCCTAACACCATTTGGTTTGTCGATAGAGCAGTGGCAAAGCATTAAAGTCGTTAACTTTCCTGGTATTGAGTTGTGTGGTTTACATATTTTTCAATGGGGCAATATGCTCAGTAATGAAAAAATGTTCTCGCTGTGGTCACAAATGGTTGCACCATTAAAAGGTTTAGCTGATGACATAGGTATGCCATTAAAAATCTTAGATTTAGGTGGCGGTTTAGGTATTGATTATTTACAGCAAGGCAAAACACTTTCTTGGCAGAAAATTATTGCTGATCTGGCGATCATAAAGCAGCAGGCAGGTGCCGAAGAGTTATGGTTAGAATTGGGCCGTTTTGCGGTTGCTGAGTGTGGTTATTATGTGGTCCCCGTTGTTGATAGAAAAATGAATTATGGTCAAGAGCAGTTAGTCTTAGCCGCAGGTATTAATCATTTGTTAAGACCGGCGATAACAGAACAGCCTTTTCCGGTAAATTTACTACGAGAGTCTGCACGCGAAAAACAGTTGTTTGATATTCATGGTCCGCTATGTACCAGTATGGACAAATTGGGTAAGTTGCCTTTGCCTGATGACGTATCTGTTGGCGATCAACTGGTATTTGGCTATTGCGGTGCCTACGGTTTTACTGAAAGTATGCCGTTCTTTCTTTGTCACCATATCGCTGCTGAATACGTGTTTAGTCAAGGGACGTTGGTTGAAGTCAGAGCAGCACAACCAGCGGATTGGTATTTAAGATAGCGATAAATACTTCAGCTTAATGTTTAAGATAAAGTGAACAAAATGAATGAAATAAAAAAAGAAGTTATGCATGTTGGTGAAATGGCGAGCGGCGCAGCACTTACCGTTCCTGTTTATCGTATAAAAGGACGTACTGATGCACCCAGTGTTTATATTCAAGCGAATATGCATGGCGCTGAAGTGCAAGGTAATGCGGTTATTTTTCAACTATTAGAATTATTGAAAAACACAAAAATAAATGGCGATATTACCTTAGTACCTTATGCCAACCCTGTGGGTTGTAATCATAAAAATGGTGAATATACCCTTGGCAGATTTGATCCTATCACCGGAGTGAATTGGAATCGGATGTATCACTTTGATGAAAGCATCATCAAGCCGTTTGTTCGTGAATGTATTGGCAAAAAAAATCAAGTTATTGAAGCCAATTTTAAAAAGCTAATGATTGAAAGTATTGAAGAAAAACTTAACCATAATATTTATGGGCTAACGACCGGACAACGCATTGCTTATCAATTACAGCGCTTGGCTCATCAAGCTGACTACGTTTTAGACTTACATACTGGGCCTATTTCAAGTAAACATTTATACTGCCCTGAATATGCGCAAGAAAGCGCTCAGTACTTTGATATTCCACATACATTATTAATTCCTAATGACTTTGATGGTGCCTTAGATGAAGCAACATTCTGCCCTTGGTGGTCATTACAAGACGCTTTTGCTGAATTAGGTATCGAGTTTTCGATTAGTTCAGCGTCTATTAACAAAGAAAGCTTTACCGTTGAATTAGGCTCGCAAGAACAGATTGATCTTGATGTAGCCTTAGAAGATGCTAAAAGTATTATGAATTATTTACAGCATAAAAACGTCATCAACACCACTGAATACCGACCTAAAACGATGACACGTTATGGATGTTATTTAAAAAACTACAAAGCCTTTTATTCGCCAATGGGAGGGATGGTCGATTACTTGGCTGAATTTGGTCAACCATTAGCTGCAGGTGAACCGCTGGCGAGAATTTTACGCATGGATAATTATGGTGACGGCGATCCATTGCACTATATTTCACTGGATAAAAAAGTCATTCCTATTTTACATTTTGCCTCGGCGAGTGTGAATCAAGGTACAGAATTATATAAAGTGTTTAGTGAGTATTTTGAGTTTTAATACTGTGTGAATTAGCCTTGATTTATAAATAAGGTATTGACAATACTACTGTTGCCAATACCTTTGAACTACTTGTTTGTTTGATCTTTTTGGCGAGATTGTTCGATACTCGCGCTAAGTTCTTTGGCTAAAGATTGGACTTCGGGTATAAAATCTTGCATTAACTGTTGTGAAAGTATGATTGAGTCTTGAATAATTAAAGGCATTTTTTTCGTCATACTTCTGCCAATATCTGAACGATAAAATGTTATTAACCCTTGTATTTCTGCTTCGGTAAAATTGCGGCTGTAAATGTCTATCATTGGCTCTTTAAAGCTATGCCAATTCATTTTCTCATCAAGAAGGGCATTTACTTTATCCATATATTTATCAAAATGAACTTTCTCTTTGTTCGAAATATTCATTTTTTTCGACATACCTTCAAACATTAGCGTAACTTGACTTTGCATACTCTCTATCATTTTTGAAACTTCAGTTAATTCCATTAATTTTTCAATCGATGCCCTTGATGATAAGTCGTTAGCTTTACTAGTAAAACTAAGCATAAGTACCAATAGCAGCATGGTGATTCTTCTCATTATTATTCCTTTAATTTTTAATAGAGTGAGTATTGATCATAATACTTGTTGATTATATTGCAACATTTTCATTACATTTGTAGCAACAAAATGATGAGTCGTAGAGTGACTGAAAATCATCACTAGATTACCATCGACTTCTGATTATGGTTAAAATTGGAAGGTAATAAATTTGATTTAACGCATTTATGAAGCATAGGAATCAAATTAGTCATTAAATCGTCACTTAGTAAGCCATAAGCATATTTATTAAAGACAATTTTGTGGTATAAATAATGCTCTTAATAAATTCTAAACGATTAATAAAGGACTAATGGTGAATTTTAAACGGATGTTTTTCTACTATATTATACTCGTTGTTTTTTTGCCTCTTACTATACAAGCGGCTGAAAAAAAATGGGTTTATACCGTTGTAGAAGGCGATAGCTTATGGAGTATCAGCCAAGAATATCTTGAATAAACAGCTTTTTATCAAAAACTTCAAAAACTTAATGGGATCACATATCCTAAAAAATTACAGCCCAATACCTTAATAGAAGTACCTATGTCGTGGATAAAAAGCTATCCAACCTATGCGACAATAACGGCTATTTCGGGCAAAAGTACCTTCTTTAAACAAGGTGAAACGCAAGTCACTAAACTCGGCTCAATATTGAGCTTTGGTGATATATTAACTGTTGATGCTAATTCTAGTGTCAGCCTCACGCTTGTTGATGGCTCTGTGCTTACTCTTCTTGAAAAAAGTAAATTGTCTTTTGAGTCTTTAATAAGTTATGGCAAAACAGGAATGGCGGATACGCAACTAAAACTTCACCAAGGTAAAGTTGAAACACAGGCAAAAAAATCAAAGGGACCAGGGTCTCGTTTAGATATATCTACAGCTTCAGCCATAAGCTCAGTGCGAGGCACGGTTTATAGAGTTGCACATTCCTCGCAAGATCATAATTCACTTATTGAGGTATTAGAGGGCGAGGTCGAAGTTAACGCACAAATGCAAAGTGAATATATAGCGAAAGGGTTTGCCAGTAAAGTAGCGAAAGGACAGGTTCCTAGTAAACCGATAATGCTATTGAATGCCCCACGTTTTATCAGCACAAAAAACCGCTTTGAAGGTGAGGAGGTAAATTTTGACTGGGAAAATGTTAAGGATGCAATAGCATACAAAGTGCAAATTTCATCTAATAATACTTTTACAGATATTGTTTGGCAGCAACATCAACCTCAAACAGTTGCCACGCTCGCAAAAATCGTAGATGGCGATTACTTTATTAGAGTTAGTGCGCTTAGTCTTTCAAATATAGAAGGGTTCGCTCGAAGTACTTCATTTTCTGTTAATAATAAGCCATTACCTCCAGCCATTAGTGAAGTAGATAGCTTTTTTGATGCTGGTACTCGTGAACTTACTTGGGCTTATGCGAAAGAATTATCAGGCTCGCTTTTACAAATCGCCTCGGATAGTAATTTTGACAATGTTATTATTTTAACAAATTTGTCTGAAAGCTCATTTATTATTCCTAATACACTTCCTTTTGGGAAATACTATTGGCGGGTGGCTGGCGTTGATCATAAAGGTCGAGGACCTTTTTCGAAGGGCAATGATTTTTTATGGCAGGCATTATTATCTCCTGTGCAATGGAATTATCAGCATAAAACTGATCAGTTAGTCGTTGATTGGTCAGCACTTAAGGTCGATGAGTCAGTACAGATACAGGCTGCTGATGAGTCTGATTTTATGACTAATACCCAGGTTTTTGAATCGGTAGTAAAAACGCTTTCAATACCTATACCTAACGACAGAGATATCTATATACGTTCGCGTGTTATCAATAAAAAATTAAATGTTCATGGAGAGTGGAGCGACGTGAAGACTATCAGTAATAATGATGATAACGCGCTTATATCGTTTGCTTTTTTAGCGCTTTTTATTCTTTTGTAATGGGTCATGATTAGCATTATGTTTAGGCTACTATTTAAAGACAAAAATTTAATGGCAATGCTGCTCATTAGCTTCCTTTTCATATTTTTTTATACGCCAGAAAATGTGTTAAACACCTTGTTTTATGATGTTGTGCTTAAGCAAAAGGAAGTTAAAGAAAATCATGCTGTTATTATTGCTATCGATGATAAAAGTATTCAAACAATAGGCCGTTGGCCTTGGCCACGTAAAGTTCACGCTCAACTAGTCGATAAATTAGCGTCTGCAAAACCTGTCGCTATTGGTTTTGATATCTTATTTGTCGATCCGGACCTAGCCGAGCCAACATCAGATGTCACATTTGCTAAAGCTATCGCCAATACGGCTAATATTGTTTTGCCTTTATCCCCTAATTTTGAAGAAAATGCTAGCGCTCATGAGCTTTTGCCATCGACGATTTTTTTAACAAACAAGGTAGTATTAGGTCACAATGATTTTGAATTAGACACTGATGGTGTTATGCGCAAAGTCTATTTATATGCCGGTTGGCAGCAGGCTAAATGGCCTAGTTTTGCATTATCTCTTGCTCAAATTATGCAGCCTAATAAATTTATTGCTCCCGATAAAGTTTCAAAAGGAAACTTTTGGACAAGACAAAAACCAATAAATATCGCTTTTAATAGCATAGATATCCCCACTTTATCTTATAGCGATGTGCTCAGTGGTGATGTTGACAACACTATATTTAACCATAAAGTTATATTGATTGGAGTTACCGCATCAGGACTTGGAGAGCGCTTTACTACACCGACATCTATGTCCCACCAGCGACTTTCTGGTGTTGAAATCAATGGACATATTGTTAATGCTCTACTCTCAGATGCAACGATTACTTTAATACCAAACATTGGCCAGTATGCTTTTGCAGCGATAATTGTTTTACTCGCGATTCTCTGTTTATCTTTATTGAACTCTGCTTTTGTCTTAATAAGTCTAGCCGGACTAATTATTGCTACCTTTGTTATCGCAACAGGGAGCTTGCTCGTCTATAACCTATGGCTAGATCCGCTGTTGCCCATTGGCTTACTTTTGTTAATTATTTTGTATTTATTGTTTTTTAAAGTGAAATTCTATAAAAATAATTTGCTACAACTCAATCAAAAAATATATACGGATAATGCAACACAACTACCTAACGCTGAAAAAGTAAATTTAATTATAAATGAGCTGATTTTATCAGCACAGCTTGAAAAGAAGCCTTTCCCGGTCATTATTATCAATATAGGTAAATTTAACGCAGTAAATGATCTGGTTGGCTTTAGTGAAGGCAATAACTTATTAAAACTAATCACCAAACGAATACAGTACTTTATTGATGAGCAGCAGGTGATAGCTCGACACACAGGAACAGAATTTATTGTTACTGGGTTAGGTCGTCATAAAGAAGACGATATTAAGCTTATGTGTAATAACATTAATGTTAATTTATCTAAAATATTATCTATTCAAAATGAATCGTTTACTTTGCCGATCAGTATTGGTGTTAGTACTTACCCACACGATGGCTTATCCGCAGAAACCCTGATTAATTGTGCAACTTCAGCAATGCAAAGGGCTAAAGAAAGATCTGGCAGAGGCGTTTGCTTTTATCATAAACACATTAATCAAGAAACTTTAGAGCGACATCACTTCGAAAATGACTTAGCACACGCGTTAGAGAAAAACGAAATTGAAGTTTATTATCAACCACAAGTTAATGCTCAAACAAGTGAGGTAGTTGGTGTAGAGGCGCTTGCGCGTTGGCTTCACCCCGTAAAAGGTTATATACCGCCAACTGAATTTATACCCATTGCCGAATCAACGGGGCTGATTAATGAAATAGGAGAGTGGATATTAAGAACGGCCTGTCAGCAAATTAAAATATGTCAATTAACCTATGGTATACCAATAAAGTTGGGCGTTAATGTCTCTGCGATTCAATTTAATGAGGAGTTATTAATAAAAAACATTGAAAAAATTCTTAATGATACTGGCTTTAATGCGCAGTATTTAGAATTAGAATTAACGGAGAGCTGTCTCATCGACAATATGGGGAATACCGAAAATATATTGTCTCAATTAAAAAAATTGAATATTAACTTGTCGATTGATGATTTTGGTACCGGTTATTCGTCTTTAAGTTACTTAAAAAGTTTTCCTATTGATCGCATTAAAATCGATCGCTCATTCATTAAAGATATTAATGACAGTGATGATGCAAATAAAATTGTTTTAGCGATTATATCTATGGCTCAGAGTTTAAATATGTCGACTATTGCAGAAGGTATAGAATTAATAGAACAGCAAAAATTCTTGCAAAAACATCATTGTGATGAGCTACAAGGCTATTTATTTAGTAAGCCTTTATCTTATAAAGATCTTGAATCATTACTTAAAAAAGGTAGGTTTTTGTAACTTTATTTGCTGTGGTTTTACTATTTATTATCATATTATTTGTTGTATAACACCGCTAATGCTTATATTTTTTAGCAAGACTTACCTATATTAAGGCCTCTTAACATTCATTAAGAGGCCTTGTTTTTTTATCAGATAATTTTTTTATTTTAACCGCTACAGCTTCAAGTGTGTATTGAAGTAATTAGTCATCATGGTTTTAATGTGTAACGTTGTGCCACTGCCTTCGTACAAGCCATGGCTTCGATTCGGGTAAGACATGAAGTCAAACTGACGGTTGTGCTTAACTAATTCATTAATTAGGCGTTCAGAGCCTTGGTAATGAACATTATCGTCGCCTGTGCCATGAATAAGCAGTAACTTACCTTGCAAGTTTTTAGCATGGGTAATAGGTGAACCTTGCTTGTAACCTTCGGCAAAGTCAGCTAATAAACCCGAATAGCGTTCTTGGTAAATAGAATCGTATAAACGTTGATCAGGCACAGGTGCTAAAGAAATACCTACATGATATTGCTCAGGGTAACGGAACATCATATTTAAGGTCATCGAACCACCGCCAGAATGCCCCCAAATAGCAACATGGTCAGTATCAATATAGTCCCAACGATTTGCCATTGCTGTTAATGCATCAGATTGGTCACGTGAAGAAAGTACACCGACTGCGCCGTAAATTGATTTGCGCCACTCTCTGCCTTTTGGTGTGCGTGTACCGCGATTATCAATAGAGGCTATTATGTAACCCTGTTCAGTTAACATTTGATCCCACATAGCTGCACTGCCACGCCAGCTATCAGTAACCGTTTGTCCCCAAGACTCTCCATAAACATAAAAAATGATAGGATATTTTTTCTTAGGATCAAAATCTGCAGGGCGAATAATATAACCGTCTAAAACGACACCATCTTGTGCTTTTACTTGAAAAAACTCATGATCTGTTTTTGGCAACTCAGCTAATTTATCGATTAATACCTTGTTGTCCATCATCATGTGTTTGGTTTGATGACCTTCAATTTTCACTAAACGTTTCTGCGTTGGTTGGCTAAATGTCGAGTGTGAATGAATCGCCCATTGCCCGTCTGCCGACATTTGGTAACTGTTAGTACCAGCAAATTCTTCAGGAGTGACCCGTTGATTACTTAAACTTCCATCAAGCTTGCTGCGATATAAGTAACGCTGTGCAACATTTTCAGGTGAAGCTATGTAGTACAACCAACCGTTTTCTTCGTCGATGGTTTGAATGCTTATTACATCAAAGTCACCTTCCGTTAAGTTTAAAGCGGTTTTTCCGTCACGTGTTATGTTGAAAATATGGCGCCAACCACTGCGTTCACTAGTCCATAAAAAGCTGTTGCCTTGGTTTAACCAGCGAGCATCGTCAAAGAAATCAAGAAAGGTCTCTTCTTGCTCTGTCATCACAGTTGTGACATCACCGGTATTAGCGTTAGCTAAATAAAGAATATTAGTGTCTTGTTTGCGGTTGACATGCTGTACCAATATTTGTTGACTGTTACCTGACCAATTCATGCGTGGAATATACATGTTGCGTGAGTTGTTGGGTAGATTGGCCCAGATAGTTTTTGTTGTCGCTAAATTTACTACGCCAACTTTTGGTAATGCATTTGTTTCACCCACTTTAGGGTAAGGGAATTTTGTGATGGTCGGGTAAAGTTCGTCAGTATTATTAATCATAATGAAGTCTTTACTACCACTGGTGTCTAACTGCCAGTAGGCAATTTTTTCACCGTCAGGGCTCCAGCGAAAACCATCCTTAATGGTAAACTCTTCTTCGTAAACCCAGTCAAACAAACCATTGATTTTTCCATCGCCAGCGTCAAATGTTAATTGAGACACCTTATTATTTGCTAAATTTTCTACATAAATATTGTCTGCAACCACGTAAGCGACTTTACTTGCATTAGGCGAAAATTTTGCAAACATTAATGAGCTTGCTAAGGGGTTTTTGCCACCAAGTTGCATTAATTTATTGGTTTTTATATCTAATAACCAATAATCACCTCGACTGTTTGAACGCCATACTTTTTTACTATTAGTATAAATAAGCAATTTTTGACGGTCGTCTGACCAAGTGTAATTATCTATATCTAATGGCTTTTCAGTGCCTTTAGGTGTCAGTTGTTGTGCCGAAATCAATACCGAACGCTGTAAGGTTTCAGGGTTATAAACAACGATGTCACGACCTATGCTGACTTCTTTGCCTTTTTCATCTGTTTTTGTTTTTGCTGATTTTTCAACGATGGTGTAACCACTACCGTCGGCTAACCAACGTAGGCGAGAAATATAATCTGAGCTAAATTCACCCTCTTTGTAAATACGTTCAACGGTTAACGGCGTTGATTTTTTAAGGTTAATGTTAGTATTTGTGGTATTTTCTGTGGAGATGTTTTGACAAGCAGCTAATGATATTGCAATAGCAGTGGTCAATGCGGTTGAGCATAGCCAACGAGTTATTTTTATTTTAGGCATAATATTTCCTTAATTTGCGTACAATCACTTTAAATTGTATACAATTAATTGGCAATGCTGTTGGTCGACTATTTTGTCACTTTTACCGTATTTAAATGATCGCTTAGCGGTTGAAAAAAGTAAATTTGACCTCACCTATTGCACATCAAAAAACAAAAGGTTGAACCATGGATAACGCACTAGAAATTTCTGGCTTAAAAAAAGTTTATAAAGGTGGTTTTACTGCACTTAAAGGTATCGATCTTACGGTTAAACAAGGTGATTTTTTTGCTTTACTTGGTCCTAATGGCGCAGGTAAGTCGACAACCATAGGTATCATCACCTCTTTGGTTAATAAAACCGCAGGTAGTGTTAAGGTTTTTGGCCATGATATCGATAAAGAACTTGAACAAGCCAAGAGCTATTTAGGTCTAGTCCCACAAGAGTTTAACTTTAATCAATTCGAAACCTTGTTAACTATTTTAGTTAATCAAGCCGGTTACTATGGTGTTGAACGTTCTTTAGCATTTAAACGCGCTGAAAAGTACCTGAAAAAACTCGATTTATGGGACAAGCGTAACGATGCAGGTCGTATGCTTTCAGGAGGAATGAAACGTCGCCTGATGATTGCAAGAGCGCTAATGCATGAACCTCAGGTACTTATTCTTGATGAACCTACTGCTGGTGTTGATATTGAACTTCGTCGCTCAATGTGGATTTTCTTACGTGAATTAAACAAGCAGGGTATTACGATCATTTTAACGACCCATTATTTGGAAGAAGCTGAAATGCTTTGTCGAAATATTGCCATTATTGACTCAGGTGTGATCGTTGAAGATACTGATATGAAATCTTTGCTGTCAAAATTAGACCAAGAAACAATCGTCTTTGATATCGACTCCGTAACTAATGCGCCAGAGCTTGATGCCTTCACTTGTCGGTTGATTGACGACCACACCTTAGAAGTAGATGTGAAAAAGTCGCAACTTATTAATGATATTTTTAGCCAGCTTAACGGACAAAATATTAATGTTCGTAGTATGCGCAATAAAAGTAATCGCCTAGAAGAGTTATTCGTCAGTCTCGTGGGTAGTGGGCAAAAAGTTAAACAGGAGAATAAATAGTATGTCATCAAAAAGTAATTTTATTGCTCTGAAAAGCATCTTATATAAAGAAATAAATCGTTTTATGCGTATATGGGTACAAACATTGGTCCCTCCGGCTATTACCATTAGCTTATACTTTGTTATTTTTGGTGAACTTATTGGTTCGCGCATTGGACAAATGGGCGGGTTTGATTATATGTCGTTCATTGTGCCTGGCTTAATCATGATGAGTGTCATTACCAATTCATACTCCAATGTCGCCTCGTCATTTTTTAGTGCTAAATGGCAACGCAATGTTGAAGAAATGCTGGTTGCACCGGTACCAAATTGGGTGATTGTTGCCGGTTATGTCGGTGGCGGTATGGCACGTGGTATGTTGGTGGGTACGATAGTGACTTTAGTCTCTTTATTGTTTGTTGATATTCAAATTCATAATATTTGGGTGATTATTGCCACGGTTAGTTTAACGTCAGCCACGTTTGCCTTAGGCGGTTTGATTAACGCTATTTTCGCTGGTAGTTTCGATGATATATCCATTATACCAACGTTTATTTTAACGCCATTAACGTATCTTGGTGGTGTCTTTTATTCGATCAGTTTACTCCCTGACTTTTGGCAAGGTGTTTCACAATTAAATCCTATCGTTTATATGGTCAATGCTTTTAGGTACGGATTTTTAGGCATCAGTGATGTGAGTCTAACATTAGCATTCTCTGTATTAGGGGCATTTATTATTACCTTATATGCGATTGCCATGACACTTATCACCAAAGGAATAGGGCTACGTAGCTAATGACTATCAATATCGATAAAGAGGATGTCAGCGTGACGGGTGATTCAAGAGTTATCATCACTAATCAACCTGGCATTCATGAAAAACTTGAAGAAATTGTTGAAAAACATTTACAGCACCGCTCACAAAAGCCTTTTCAAGCACATACCGAGCAAGCGTTTGCCGAAATGGATGCTTTAGTGAAAGCCCATCAAGGGGATATTATTTTAGACTCGTGCTGTGGTGTTGGGCAAAGTACACGTATTCTAGCCAAACAAAATCCGCAGGCTTTAGTGATTGGTGTAGATAAGTCAGCGCATCGCATTAATCGTAATGTTGATGAACTTCTCCATGACGATGGCTCTAAAATTGAGAATTTCCATTTAGTTAGAGCAAATTTGAATGATTTTTATCGTTTAGTTGACCAAGCGAATTGGCCAGTAAATAAACATTATATTTTGTATCCCAATCCTTGGCCTAAATCTAAACATATTCAAAGGCGTTGGCATGGTAGTGCGGTATTCCCACAAATTATTAATATTGGTGAACAAATTATTCTGCGCAGTAACTGGCGATTATACTTAGAAGAGTTTCAATTTGCTGCCGATGTAGCGGGTATTTTAGGTGATATTAGTGCGATTACTAATGAAGAGCCTTTAACGCCATTTGAAGCAAAATATAAAGCGAGTGGTCAACCTTGCTGGCAGTTATTGCTCAATCGTGAATATCTACCTTTTATTTAATTTTATTAACTATGCTGCTTAGCAAAATTGACAATAAGTTAGTGAAACTCGCTAATTTATTTAATGAGCAGTAAATAATGATTTGAAATTAAATTTGATTTTCATTAAAAATCAACTCTTTAACGTATATGGCTTAGATCTTGATTACTTTTTGATTAATGAGTAATAATACTCAATCAAAAAGGATATTGAAGATGAATAATTTAATTAAAAAGAATGTATTAATGATGGCGTTGAGTACTTTAGCACTTGTAGAATTAGCGCTAGTTTACGCAGCAACCATTATGTAGTGACTTTATTGCTGGACTTTTCTCTGGTAGATAAAAATAAAGTACAAGACATTTCAGTCATTTTTTATTAAAGTGCCGTTTTATGTTTACTTACCAACATGGTTACAGCGGCAAGGTATGACGACGAATAAGCGCACAGCAAAAGCGACTCAAGAGTCTTTACACAGTATTTTTACAATTCCGGAAGCACCTGATTCGACGTTGGGGCTGATCGAAAAAGAAATATCAGAAAATCTTGCTGGTTTTTTAGGTAATCATATTGCTGCTAAAGAACGTGCCTTAAGCGAAATTGAAAAAGATTTCGCTAGCTCGGCTATTCCCGAAGAACCTAGTTTTGTCTCTGATCATACTCGTCATATTTTAGATAAAGTTGTTGCACAATCAGTGCATACATCAAGCCCAAGTTTTATTGGTCATATGACTTCAGCTTTACCTTACTTTATTTTACCGCTTTCTAAATTGATGGTGGGTTTAAATCAGAATTTAGTCAAAATTGAAACATCAAAAGCATTTACCCCACTTGAACGTCAAGTGTTAGGTATGATGCATCGTTTGGTTTATAAAGATAATGACCATTTTTATGAGCAATGGATGCACAGTGCTAACCATTCATTAGGTGCCTTCTGTTCTGGTGGCACTGTCGCCAATTTAACGGCCTTTTGGGTCGCGCGTAATAATTTGTTGAAAGCTAATGGTGATTTCAAAGGTATTGCACGAGAAGGCTTATTTAACGCATTAAAACATTATAAATATGATGGCTTAGTGATTTTAGTGTCTGACCGTGGCCATTATTCATTAAAGAAGTCTGCTGATATCCTAGGGATTGGTCAGGACAGCGTGATATCAATTCCTACCGATGGCCATAACCGCATTGATTGCCAGAAATTGCGTGAAAAATGCCTTGAGTTGAAACAAAGAAACATCCGCGTATTAAGTATTGTTGGCGTTGCTGGTACGACAGAAACAGGTAACATTGATCCATTAGATAAAATGGCTGATATTGCTGAAGAGTTTCAAACACACTTTCATGTCGATGCTGCATGGGGTGGTGCGACGTTATTATCAAATAAATATCGTCCACTGCTTAAGGGTATCGAACGCGCTGATTCAGTAACTATCGATGCTCACAAGCAAATGTATGTGCCTATGGGGGCAGGCCTGGTGGTGTTTAAAAATCCGGCTTCTGTGGCTTCTATTGAACACCATGCAGAATATATTTTACGTAAAGGTTCAAAAGATTTAGGCTCACATACCTTGGAGGGTTCAAGACCCGGTATGGCGATGTTGGTTTATGCAAGCTTACATATTATCAGTCGACCTGGTTATGAAATGTTGATTAACCAAGGAATTGACAGAGCACGGTATTTTGCAGAACGCATTAATCAGCATGCTGACTTTGAGTTAATAACTGAACCAGAGTTATGTTTATTAACCTATCGCTACAATCCAAAAACGGTGCAAAACTTATTAGCAAATAGTTCAGCAGAACAACAAGATAAGATTAATTATTTACTCGATGACCTGACTAAATTTATTCAAAAACGTCAACGTGAAAATGGTAAATCATTTGTTTCACGCACGCGTATTGAAGTGCAGCGTTATCAAGGTCGTAAAACTGTGGTTTTTCGTGTTGTATTGGCGAATCCATTAACCTCCAATGAAATTCTTAATGATGTGCTAGTCGAGCAACTTGAATTGGCTCAAGAAAGTGAAACCTTTCTACCTGATTTGTTGTCTTTAACTTAGCTTATATTTTGTAATTCTGCTTGAAATGTTTTACTTATACTTTCGTTGTGTAAGTTATTTCTTTCGTTTTATTATTTATCTTCCTAAAAAAAATTATCTAACTCACTGTTAAGTAAAGTTATATATATTTTTAATGAATTTTTGTTCTATAAAGTTTCATTTAGATCTATAAATGTTATTTTCTTTATGAAAGTTGTTGTGTAATAATTCATACACGATTACATTTTGTGGTGGTAATAATTATGGAATACGACATGAGAAAAACTCCAGTAGAAGTATCTGAACACAATCACGCTGACATTTCATCGGTTCAACAAGCCTTAATTGAAGCGCAAAAAGAAATTTTAGAATTGCAATCGCAAATTCAATGGTTAGAACGCTCATACGAATAAATTTTTGTCGCGTTTTAGCACAGTAAATACTAAAAAGCCGAACGTTATGAAAATAACATTCGGCTTTTTTGATCTTTATTGATTAATACGAGCAGTAAATAATTATTACAGGAAAACTTGTAAATTATCGATTAACCTTGCTTTACCACAATGGGCAGCGGCGAGGATCACTAATTCTTTATCATCTTTATTGGCGGGTTGCAGTGTTCTTGCATGACAAATATCAATATAGTCAGTCTTCATACCGGCATTATTAATCAAATGTGTGGCTTGTTTGATCAGACCACTAAAGTCGTGATCAGACTTTATTTGCTGTGCTAGCCATTGAATGTTTTTTGCAAGTGCTGGTGCGATTGCAAGTTGTTCCGGCGTTAAATAACCGTTTCTCGAACTCATTGCTAAGCCACTTTTTTCGCGAACCGTATCGACAGCAATTATATCAATAGCCATTGAAAGGTCTTCAACCATAGTTTTTATCACTTGGACTTGCTGATAGTCTTTTAAACCAAAACACGCGATGTCTGGTTGTACTAAATTAAACAGTTTACACACAACCGTTGCAACACCACGAAAGTGCCCTGGACGGCTTTCTCCACAGTAACCAACAGATACATTGGGCACATCAACATAAGTCTGCTTATCTAGCCCTTTAGGATAAATCATTTGAGCTGATGGAATAAAGAGTAAATCAGTATTAGCAGAGACTAATTGCTGTTGATCGTTGTCGAGCGTGCGCGGGTAATTGTCAATATCTTCATTGGCGCCAAATTGCATAGGATTAACAAAGATACTGGCAACCACTTTGTCGGCGTGGCGATGAGCCTCTGTTACTAAAGCTATATGCCCAGCGTGTAAATTGCCCATGGTAGGGACAAACGCTATTTTTAAACCTTGTTTACGCCATTCACTGACTTGTTGGCGTAATTCGATAATCTCATTTACTATTTTCATATAGGGTATTTTACAATCTATTTAACAAAAATATGTTCGTCACCAGGGAAATTTCCATTGGAGACTTCGCTAATGTATAACTCAATGGCTTTTTTAATGTCACCAGTATCGATCAAAAAATTACGTGAAAACTTCGGCATATAGCTACAGGAAATACCCAAAGCATCGTGCATCACCAAGATTTGACCATCGGTATCTTTACCTGCACCAATACCAATAGTTGGGATTGAAACAGCAGTAGAAATCGCTTTACCTAAATCACAAGGTATACATTCTAAAACTAACAATTGCGCGCCAGCCGCTTCAAGTAACTTAGCGTCGGCGATCATTTTATCTGCTTGTGATTTTTCACGGCCTTGTACTTTAAACCCACCAAATACATTAACAGATTGTGGTGTTAAGCCCAAGTGAGCACAGACTGGGATACCGCGCTCTACTAGGCCTTTAATTGTATCAACTAGCCATTCACCACCTTCCATCTTTACCATGCTTGCACCGGCTTGCATAAGTTTTGCCGCGTTAGTGAAAGCTTGCTCTTTAGTGGCATATGTCATAAAAGGCATATCACTAATGATGAGGGTGTCAGTAACACCACGCTTTACCGATTGTGTATGATAAGCCATATGGTCTATATCAACAGGTAATGTGTCATCTTGGCCTTGTAAAACCATACCCAATGAGTCGCCAATTAAAATAGCGTGAATACCCGCTTGATCGAATAGTTTTGCAAAACTTGCATCATATGCGGTGATGGTAGAAATTTTTTCACCTTGCTGTTTCATTTTTAGCAAAGTTGATGTGGTTATCTTAGCCATATTTAGTCCAAAATTTTTAAGGTTTGAGTAAATACTCAGAGAGCGTATTTGAGTGGGCGTACTTTCGCATAATTGTTAAATTAGCGCAACTTGCTATGAATTTTTAACCCGTTTGTCGCAATTACTTGGCTTAATGCTAATACAGGCTTGCCATTGGGGAGTGTTAGCTTAGGTGATAACTCTGCAAGCGGTAGCAAGACAAACTCACGAAGCTCTAAGCCATAATGAGGCACGGTTAAGCGTTCGTGGTTAATGGTTTCATTATCGAATAAAAGCATATCTAAATCGAGAATACGTGCTCCCCAGCGATTATCTTTTCGAACACGACCGGCATTATTTTCGATGGCTTGTAATTCGTTGAGTAAATCTAAAGGATTTAGGTCAGTTCTTAACAAGGCAACAGCATTCATATAATCAGGTTGGTCTTGTGGTCCCATTGGGCGGCTAAAATACAGCGAAGAAACACCGTCGAGTGTGGTGTTTTTTATTTGTGTTAAGGACGCAACTGCAAGTTCTATCTGTTTTTGAGGATCAGACAAGTTACTGCCTAATCCTACATAGACTAACGCCATTAATCAGTACTGCTCGATTTGTCTTCGCGAACAACCCGACGTTTTCTAGGACTTCTTCGGCTGCTAGTTCGTGATTGGGCAATACTTTTTATCATCAATTCTTGCGTGTTGTGGTCATTCACTTGAAAGTCAGTCCACCACTTTGCTAACTCTTCTAATGCTGGGTTTTCTGGTGTTGCTTCTATTTGGGCTCTCAGTAAAAGAAAATCATATCCCGCACGGAATTTCTGATGTTCTAACGCCTTATAAGCACGTTTACCATCTCTACGACTTAGCTTATCTTGCAGGATCCATATGTCTTTCATTACTGCCTGAAAACGTTTCGGGATACCTATACTGCGCTGTTGTTCAGACATTATTTCGCTTAAAGCAGCAAAAAATACATCTTGGGGTGACAGCTGTGGTTGTGCACTACGTAAACGTTCAACATGACTTTGCAGTGGATACCAAAGCATAGCGGCAAATAAGAATGCTGGGGTGACGCGTTGTTCATTATTAATGCGGCTATCGGTATTTTCCAGTGCTTGAACGATAAAACGTTCAATATGCGGATGATTGCCTTTACTTAGCATTTGGTCAGTTGCCGGGAAAAAATAGCGAAATAAATCATACTTTCTTAACTGCTGAAAAGTAAGTTGCGCTTTGCCGGCAATAAATAACTTTAAAAATTCTTCGAACATTCTTGCCGGAGGTATGTTTGCCATTAAAGGAGCTAATTCAGCAATTGGCGCTTCTGTTTCTGGACTAATGGTCATATCTAGCTTAGTGGCAAATCTAATTGCACGTAGCATACGAACCGGATCTTCACGATATCGTGTTTCAGGATCACCAATCAAACGGATTAATTTAGCGTTAATGTCGCCAATACCGTTAGCAAAATCATGTACTTTAAAATCTTTTGCACTGTAGTAAAGTGCGTTAATGGTAAAGTCACGACGTTCTGCATCTTCTTCGATAGAGCCATAAATATTATCACGCAGTAACATGCCGTCTTCACTTTGTTTTGAAGTCTTTTGGCAACTTTGCTCTTTCTCTGGCGCATTTTCATGGTGGCCACGGAATGTTGCTACTTCAATAATTTCACGGCCAAAAACAATATGAGCTAACCGGAAACGGCGACCTATTAATCGACAATTGCGAAATAAATCTTTAATTTGTTCAGGAGTCGCATTGGTCGCTATATCAAAGTCTTTTGGCTCTAAACCCAATAATAAATCACGTACACCACCACCGACTAAATAGGCGTCATAGCCACCACTATTTAAGCGGTAAAGCACTTTTAAAGCGTTGTTGCTCATTTTCTTACGAGAAACATTATGCTGGTCGCGTGTTAAAACAGTAGAGCCTGAGGTCGGCTGAATTTTAGTTGAGCTTTTAGCCATTTTTTTTGAGGCTTTACCTAATACTCTTTTACACAAGTTGATAACACTTTTGATAATACTGGCCTTGATTGGATAATGTGGGAAGTTGAAACATCTTGTAATGCTACGTTTCACTTTTTTATTGGCTACAATAATATATCACGGGGCAATAAAAGAGAATATAAAACGTTTGAAAATTCAACAAACACCCGTTTTACTTGAATATTACTGACAAAATGCTATTTCTTGCTGCTTAGGGATCGCATCTGTAGACCAGTTTTCTATCGCCCACTCTATTATTTGCGTGGCAGAATAAGCATAAAGGTCTTTAGGTGGATGTTGCCCTAGAAAATTAAGGGCTGCGATTAAGGAGGGGGTTGGATTGTTATTATCAATGGCAGGGGCTTTGTTTTGTTTACTGAGTTTAAAACCAGTAGCATCAACGGCTAATGGAATATGGCCAAACTGTGGCGCTTGATAACCTAATTGTTGATAAAAACTTAACTGCCTTACTGTCGGGTCAAGTAAATCACAGCCTCGAATAACATGGCTAATATTTTGATAAATATCATCGACCACAACAGCAAGTTGATAAGCAAATAGCCCATCTTTTCTGGCTAAAATAAAGTCTTCTTTGGCAAGCTGTTGCGGACAAAAATAATCACCTTGTATTAAATCATGATAGTGATAAATACCGTGGAGATTACATAACCGCGTAGCACTATTTGTTTGCGGATGATTTTTATTTCTGCACTGACCTTGATAAACCCCACCCTGGGCCTTGATTTCAGCGCGTGTACATTGGCAGTGGTAAGTGAGTTTTTGCTCTGCTAATTGTTTTAAAACGTCACGATATAAATCGCTTTGCTGACTTTGATATAAAACAGGTTCGTCCCAGTGGAGTCCATAAGCATCCAGTGTTGTTAAAACTGCAGCACTGGCGCCAAGCATTTCACGGGGTGGGTCTATATCTTCAATACGAACTAACCATAAACCTTGCTGATTTTTTGCATGTAAATAGCTGGCGAGTGCGGCGATTAAAGAACCAAAATGAAGGAAACCCGAAGGGGATGGAGCAAAACGGCCACGATATTGAGTCGTAGATTTACTCAAATATTGTGGCCGCGTAATATTAATTTTGTCGTGATTCATATAATGAATACGTTAACGTAATATCATTTAATCAAGCAACTAACCTGCTAATTGGCGTTCTTTAATCTCAGCAAGTGTTTTACATTCAATACATAAATCAGCAGTTGGGCGCGCTTCTAAACGACGAATGCCAATTTCAATACCACATGAATCACAGAAGCCAAATTCATCTTCTTCAATCAATTGTAATGTTTTTTCAATTTTTTTAATGAGTTTACGTTCACGATCTCGTGTGCGTAGCTCTAAACTGAACTCTTCTTCTTGAGCTGCTCGGTCAACCGGATCAGGGAAGTTAGCTGCTTCGTCTTGCATATGCATAACTGTGCGGTCAACTTCTTCGCGAAGCTGCACTCGCCAAGCATCAAGAATTTTCTTGAAATGCTCTAATTGAGCAGCGTTCATGTACTCTTCGTTGGCTTTCTCTGCGTACGGCGATACGCCCGCTAATGCTAAAATACCTAGTACTTTTTTGGCTGGCATGCTTATTCTCCTAAATGCTACATCGACCTACATGGCGAAGTTGTTGCTCTTTCATTAAAAGCTACACCCGTGGTTGCAATTGCCAATAATAAATAGACCTGAAATACCCAGTCTATATTGCGTTGCACGAATCATAATTCAAGGCTTTCGTTACAATTAACTTAAAAAATAATTATTCTTCTTTTAAATCAAACGGTTGTGGGTTCGTTCGGAAAAGTGGAAATATTTTTGTATACTATTTTTTAACAATTTATTTTTGAGCAAGCTTTTTTAACAATTTTTGTTAGGGTGAGTCAATGTATTTAACTCTTTTTTTTGGTTAATCCGTTACATTTTCCGCTAATTTTACCGGCAAGGCGTCGACCAAAGTCATTTGAATGTTGCTGATATCTTGCTTAAAGCTTACTTTGTAAGCAATAACCTCAACACCCTGCTCCTTAGCCTGTGATAGAAGTTCTGCGTATTTAGCGTCAATATGCTGTGCGGCCATAACGCTGTCAATCCCACTATGAAGTACAGCAAATAACAAAATAGCTCGATGACCTTGTTGTTTCATTTGCATGAGTTCACGTAAATGCTTCTGGCCACGAAGCGTGACTGCATCAGGAAAGTAGCCTTGCTTACTTATAGAGCCATCACCTAGCAGGGTAACACTTTTAACTTCTATATAAGTTAACACATCGTTTTCGTCAGTAAGTAAGAAGTCAATTTTACTATTTTCATCACCGTATTTTACTTCTCGTTTTAACGTTTTATAGTTGTGCAGTTCACTAATTGTTCTATTAGTCAGTGCTTCTTCAACTAATTGGTTGGCACGTAGGGTATTTACACATATAAAATGATCATTCTGTGTTTGAGTGATTTCCCAACTGTAAGGATACTTACGTTTTTTATTATCGGAAGTACTATACCAGACAGTATCTTTTTCTGTAGCACAACCGGTCATAGCACCTGTATTGGCGACATGAAGTGTTGTTTCAGTGCCATCTTCTAATATGATATCTGCAAGGAAACGTTTATAACGTTTGATTAAAATCGCTTTTTTAAGATTTATGTTCATTGGAAAAATAAATGATAAGTTTTATTAATGTTACGTTATGTACTGACAAACCGCTAACTTTTGTTAGTGGTACTTAATTGGCCAACAATACTCGCTAAAATTATTGCAAAGTTAGCCGTTTTGATAAAATATTTCTTAGATGTTTTGGTGCTGTCGTTAAAAAGTACAACAAGAAAATCGCAGTATTATACCGTTAAATAATCAATTTTCCCTGCTGAACGCCCTCGTTTAAAGCTGAGGTTTGGCTAGGTTTACATTAATTAAATAACTACTTTTCAAAAAATATCGGCTTTGCTTGATGATGAGTATAAACTAAGTCGTATTAATTTATGATCTTCAGGATAGTTTATGACCCAAGTAACAAATATTCATTTATCAAAGCAAAGTAGTAGTAATAATTGGCAAAGTGACAACCTTGTTCAGTATGTTGATAACGAACTTCATATCTGTTTGAAAGATTCAAGTGGTAGCCCCTTAAGACAGATTCAAAAAGCAGCACGTAGCATTGAGAAACTTGGCGTTAAGCATGCACGTTTATCTGGTGATAACTGGCAAGCTAATACTCAATGGAGTTTTGCACTCGGTTTTACTTGTGTCGGAAAATTAACTAACGTTGAATTTACCGGTAGCAGCGAATGTATCAACAGTTTGAACGACAAATTAGCTGTTTTTGCCTGGAGCCGTGATTTAATTAATCAAACACCTTCTGAGCTATATCCGCTTAAATTGGCTGAGTTAGCAGCAGATTATATTAATGCTCAAGCACCTGCTTATGTCACCAGCAATATTATCTCTGGCGATGAATTGCAACAGCAAGGCTGGGTGGGCATTTATAATGTTGGTAAAGGCAGTATTAATCCGCCGTGTTTATTAGAAGTTGATTTTAACCCAACAGGCGATCCTGATGCGGCTGTATCTGCTTGTTTAGTCGGTAAAGGTATCACTTTTGACAGTGGCGGTTACAGCTTAAAGTCAAACGCAGGAATGTTTGACATGAAATGTGATATGGGCGGTGCTGCAGTGGTTGCGGGAGCTATGGCATTAGCCATTAGACAAGGTTTAAATAAACGCGTTAAGTTATTTTTATGTTGTGCTGAAAATATGGTCAGTAACGATGCTTATAAGTTGGGCGATATTTTAACTTATAAAAACGGTGTAACGATGGAAGTCGCTAACACCGACGCTGAAGGTCGAATAGTACTGGCTGACGGTTTATTAGCAGCAAGCGAAACTAAGGCGCCTCTTATTATTGACGCAGCAACACTAACAGGTGCGGCGGTAATGGCTACTGGTGGTGAATACAATGCTTTATTTACTTTAGACAACCAAGCTGCAGAGCAAGCGAAAAAAGCCGCAGAGCAAGTGAATGAGCCAATATGGCAATTTCCTTTAGCCGTTTGGCATCAAGATAAATGTCCATCTGAATTTGCAGATACGGCAAACAGTCGACCTGTACCGGGTGGCGGTGCTGGCGGTGCAAGTAATGCTGCGGGATTTTTATCTAGATTTGTCGACAATGAAGGAGCAGGTTGGTTACATTTCGATTTAGCGACGGCTTATAATGGCAGCAGCACTAGCCTGTTTAGTGCCGGAGGGACTGGCTTAGGTATTGCCACGATCGCTGAGTTAATTAAGTAATTTTTAATGTGACGTGTTAATCGATATAAAGCACAATAATGAACATTATTGTGCTTTTTTTTAGGCATTTATATATTTACATTCTTAGCGGTTATTTACCTGTTTTAGGCTGGCGAACGAAATATAACAATATGGCTTGAAACGTTTGTGATAGAGTGACCATCAGCTTGTTACCCGACCCTATTTCATAAAATTAAAATGTCTGTTTCTCCATTACCCATAGAAAACATCAAAGCGGAATTTCTTGATGCATTAACTCAGCATCAAACTCTTGTACTATCTGCTCCGCCAGGCGCGGGTAAATCAACAGGCCTACCGTTATGGCTATTAGCACTTGGCCAATTTAAAGGTAAAAAAATATACTTACTTCAACCTCGTCGTTTAGCGGCTAAAACAGTTGCTTGTTTTTTAGCGAAGCAGATAGGTCAGCCGGTCGGGAAAACAGTCGGTTATCGGTTGAAAAATGAAAGTAGGGTATCTGAAAATACTCAATTGGAGGTCATCACTGAAGGTATATTCACCCAAATTATTCAGCATGACCCTGAGCTTGAAAATTGTGCTTTAGTGATCTTTGATGAGTTTCATGAAAGGTCACTTCATGCAGATTTAGCTTTTGCATTAGCACGAGATACACAACAAGGGTTACGAGACGATTTAAAAATATTATTAATGTCAGCAACGTTAGCGACTGCTGAATTACTCAAGCAATTACCCGACGCCGTTTCTCTTGCTAGTGAAGGTCGAAGTTTCCCTATTGATGTTAGTTATTCGCCAGTAAAAAATAGCCGATTATGGCGTGAACACGCGGTTAATATTTGTAAGAATGCAATAAACTCGCACCAAGGTTCAATATTGGTTTTTTTACCCGGTATCGCTGACATTCGTTTTCTTGCTGAAAAGTTAGGTGAGTTATTACCCAAGCATTTTTTATTATGTCCATTATATGGCAACTTAACGCTTGCGGAGCAACAACAGGCAATTTCGCCTACCGAGCAAGGGCTTCATAAAATTGTTCTAGCAACTAATATTGCAGAAACGAGTTTAACTATTGAAGGAATTGATTTAGTTATAGACTGTGGTTTAGAAAAAGTCGCCATCTACGACAGGCAAACGCTGACAAATCAGTTACAGCAGCGTAATATTTCTAAGGCCTCTGCAATACAGCGTATGGGACGTGCGGGTCGAATGATGGCAGGTAAATGTATTCGACTTTACAGCGACGAAGATTTTCAGCGCAGGAACGAACAAAGTGCCAGTGAAATTCAACAAGCTGACTTACTTCCTATGGTTATAGAGGTTGCACGCTGGGGTGTGAAGCAATTTAATGAACTACCTCTGATAGAACTTCCGGCAAAACTACTCGAAACTCAAGCATGGCAAGAATTACAAAAGCTGCAGATACTTGACGATAAAAGAAACTTAACTCCGCTTGGCAAAAATGTTGCTGGTTTTGCTTGTCATCCACGTTTTGCTAAAATGATTGTGAGAGCCTCAGCATTAGAAAAAAAACATCAATACTTAGGATTAACAAACCTCGCCGCATTGTTAGCGTCATTGCTTGAAGACCGAGATATATTTCGTGGTGAACGTGCATTTACTGATTGTGACTTACGTCACCGTTTGAGTGAGTTAATTCAGCAATCAAACAGCAAAAAATATCAGTCATTTTTCCTACAAACAAAAAAACACTTACAAAGAATTAATGAAGTTTCAGTATCGAATTTATCAAGCTTACCAGTGGAATTAACCGGATTATTACTTGCTCTAGCTTATCCCGAGCGTATTGCTAAACAACGGACACAATACGGCCATTTTTTAGCTGAAAATGGTAAAGGTCTTATGATCAATGAGCAAGATGCGCTGGCGAGTGAAGATTATATTGTGGCTGCTAATTTAGCTGAATACCAACAAAAATTACAAGTAAGACTTGCTGCACCGGTTGATATTAAACAGCTTATTAATTTGGGAATTATCGCTGAAAAACAAATAAAACAACTTAATTACGATTCGAAAACCCAACGTATAAGTGCTAAGCAGCAAACAGTATTTGGTGCTATTGTCTTGTCAGAAAAGCCCAGTAATGAACAAATAAGTGATGAAGCACTAGCTACTTTATGGCAACAACAAATTGAGCGAAATGGTCTGTCCTATCTTCATTGGCGCGAAGCTGATCAAAAATTACTCAGTCGTTGGCGTTGGGTTAATCAAACTCAGCCGCATTTAAATTTTCCTAATGTTGAGGAAAGTGATTTATTACAACACTTAGCGTTATGGTTAGTTCCTTTTATTGGTGCGATAAAAAATAAAAACCAGCTAGATAAAGTAAATTTAGCATCGGCATTACTATCGTTACTTGATTATAACCAGCAAAAAACCTTCGCTCGTATTGCCCCTGAGTATTTTGTTGGCCCAACAGGAAGACGTTGCCCAATTCGATATAGTGTCGAGCAAGCGCCAATTGTTTCAATGCCTATGCAAGAGCTTTATGGCGTGAGTGTTACCCCTAAGGTTGGCGATGATCAACATAACAGCGATGTTTCCTTGATTATTGAGCTGCTATCGCCGGCAAAGAGACCTATTCAAGTGACACAAGATCTCATTGCTTTTTGGCAAGGAAGTTACAAGGAAGTACAAAAAGAGATGAAAGCAAAATACCCTAAGCACTTTTGGCCGAATGATCCCGCTAATGCAAAGCCGACTAACCGCGTTAAAAAATATATGTAATGAAGCATTAGCTTTATTAACGGATGAAAATACTATTTAAAATGACTAATAATGTGAAAAAAGAAAGCAAAGAAACTAAAGGAAAAACGGCCACTAAGGCGTCTCGGGTAAGTTGGTGCTGGCATACTGCTTTGAAATTGCTCATTACCTTTATATTTTTATTTAGCTTTTATGCGGTTTACCTCGACAGTAAAGTGAAAGATAAATTTGAGGGGCAACGGTGGAACATTCCCGTGCAAGTTTATGGCAAAGTTGACAGTTTCAAAGTTGGCGATAATGCTTCACTTGCTCAACTAAAGCAAAATTTACTTTTGTCTGGTTATCAGAGAAAGCAACAGGCGCTCAACCCGGGTGAATTTGCTTTATCAAAGACGACGCTGATTGTTTATCGTCGCGCTTTTGATTTTGGCAACGGTAATACGCACGTAGAGCGCTTCACTATTAATATTGCCGGTAACAAAATACTTTCTTTGTTTAATGAGCAAGGAGCTATTGAAAGTTTTTCATTTGAACCTTACTCACTGGGGCGATTAGTTCCTGAAAACAAAGAAGATAGGGTGATAGTCTCACTACAAAGAGTACCAGAGCAACTTATTGATACCTTACTATTAGTTGAAGACCGTGATTTCTATTTTCATGCGGGTGTTTCCCCATTAGGGATTTTTCGAGCTTTAGTGGCTAATATTCAAGCAGGGAGAACGGTTCAGGGAGGGAGTACCTTAACACAGCAACTGGTTAAAAATATGTTTTTAACCCGTGATAAAACACTCTGGCGTAAAGTTAACGAAGCGGTTATGTCGATTATTTTGGAGCTTAGATATAGTAAAGATCAGCTACTTGAAGCCTATATAAATGAAGTCTATTTAGGACAACACTATGCTAATGGTATTTATGGTTTTGGCTTAGCGGCTAAATTTTATTTTGGTCAGCCGATCCAATCTTTAACGATTGAACAAATGGCCATGCTTGTTGGGCAGGTCAAGGGGCCTAGTTATTATGATCCTTGGCGTCACCCTAAAAATGCTAAAAAGCGACGAGATCTTGTTTTACGGTTGATGTATCAAAATGAACTGATCTCACAAAAAAACTATCAAGCGGCAGTCGTATCACCTTTATCTATTCGTAAAACTCGCCGTTTAGCCAATAAAAAGTTTCCTGCTTATTTACAATTGGTCAAAAAAGAACTTTCTGAAAAGCTTTCAGCGTTCGAACAACAAGCGGGTGTTCGAGTTTTTACAGGCTTTTCAATAACAGCACAAATGAATGCAGAACAAACGATAGCTAAGCATATCCCTGAATTAACAATACTAAACAAAGGCGAGTCCTTACAACTTGCCATGGTGGTTACCGATATCAAGTCAGGTGAAGTAAAAGCCTTAGTTGGCGATAAAAAAGCGGGTTATGCCGGCTTTAACCGAGCATTAGATGCTAAACGTCCCATCGGTTCATTAGTAAAACCCGCAATATACTTGGCCGCTCTAGAGCGTTATCAACAATATAACTTTGCAACCTTATTGAACGACGAACCTATTGTACTTATCAGCGATGGGGGCAAAGAATGGCGTCCAAATAATTATAATGGAAAATTTGAAGGCAAGGTAAGCCTACATGATGCTTTAGTTAGGTCGTTAAACGTGCCAACAGTGAATTTAGGTATGCAACTCGGCTTAGAAAATATTGCCAATATCTTTCACTTGCTAGGTTATCCCGAAGATATCGTCACTCGCCCTAGTATGTTATTGGGCTCTTTAAGTTTATCACCATATGAAATTAATCAGCTTTATTTATCTATAGCCAATCAAGGATTTAAGAGTAATAGTCATGCGATTGACCGTATTATCTCGGCACAGGGCGAAACTTTATGGCAATTTGAAGCGCCAGACGAGCAGTTGTTCTCAACTCAAGCTATGTATTTACTTGACCATGCTTTATCACAAGTAACCGAAGTGGGAACGGCTAAGTCGCTTACTTGGCGTTTAGATGGGGCAGCAGTAGCAGGAAAAACAGGTACCACCAATGATCAAAGAGACAGTTGGTTTATTGGTTATGATAACCAAAACTTAGTGACGACTTGGCTAGGTCGTGACGACAACAAACCGACCAACCTAACAGGCAGTAGCGGCGCTCTAGTGCTATTTGCACAGTTTATGAATAAAAACGGTGTGGTTAACAAAAGTCGTTTAATGCCTGAAAATATTGCATTAACTAATTTTGAATCTTCCAGTGGTATCGCCGTCAGTATCGAGTGTGCTGAAATGATTAGTTATCCGGCAATAACGACAGGTCTTTTAATAGAGCCGCATTGTTTAGGAAAAAAGCTGACAGAAAAGAAGAAAAAGTTATCTTGGTTCGAACAACTTTTTACTGATTAGCATGACAGATTTACTAATGTATCTTGTTTTTTTATTATGCCTTTTCTTGCATGTTTATTATACAGATACTATTGTATAAAAAATTAGCTGGCTCATAGGATTGCTTGTTAATCATAAGGGATTGATATCACGTATAAAATTAATACGCTGGATCTGATATGAAGCATCGTTTAAGTTTTGGCTTTTATAATATATTTGCAAATAATATTATTGAAGTAACCGCTGATGAAGGCGTCGAAATGACACTTGAAATGGTTGAGGAATGCCATGAATTTGTGCATGAGAACGTAGAAGGGGATTTTGCCCTGTTAATCAACCGCATTAATAACTACACCTATACTTATGAGGCGAAACTTTCAGTCGCATCTTATGAAGGTTTAAAAGCGCTTGCCTTTGTTTGCTATTCTGAAAAAAGTGTCTTAGTGACTAAGAAACTGCAGGCAAGTCGTTCATTTGATCAATGGAAATATCCGGTATTTTCAGGTTTAGAATTAGGTTGGCAACAAGCTTATCATTGGCTTGAAAATGAATTACTGGCCGTTAAAGTAAATTAGCGTCACCGTTAATAAAAAGGGATAGCCATCGGCTATCCCTTTTTATTTTAAGGATGGTCTTGTTAAAAAATGAGCATCCTTGTGCGTCAACGGGCGTGGTTTAGTCGCTAAACCACGCTAATTTTTACATTATAGTTGAGCAAAGCACTTATCAGCAGCGGCTAACGTTAATTCAATCTCTTTATCGGTATGAGCCATAGATAAAAAGCCAGCTTCATAAGCTGAAGGTGCCAAGTAGATGCCGTTTTCTAGCATTAAGTGGAAGAAACGTCTGAACTTATCTGTATCGCAAGCGGTTGCTTGTTCAAAAGTAGTGACAGGCTCTGGTGAATCTGTAAAGAAAAAACCAAACATTGCACCAGCATAGTTAATGCTTAATGACACGCCATTGCGCTCGGCTGCTGCTTTTAAACCCATAGCAAGCTTTTCAGTTGATGCACTCAATTGCTCGTGTTTATCACCGATGCTTAATTCATTTAATGCCGCTAAACCGGCAGCCATAGCGATAGGGTTACCCGATAAGGTACCTGCGTGGTAAACAGGGCCAATAGGTGCAATATAATCCATAATCTCTTTTTTACCGCCAAACGCACCGACAGGCATACCACCACCAATAACTTTACCTAACGTCGTTAAATCAGGAACAATATTGTAATGTGCTTGAGCCCCACCTAATGCAATACGAAAGCCGGTCATTACTTCATCAAAAATCAATACACTTTTATGTTCATCACAAACGTCACGTAGACCTTCAAGGAAACCTTCTACCGGAAGAACACAGTTCATGTTTCCAGCAACAGGTTCGACAATAATACAGGCGATTTCATCTTTATATTTAGCAAAGATTTGTCTAACTTCGTCAATATTATTAAAACTAACGGTTAATGTGTGCTTGGCAACATCAGCAGGAATACCAGGTGAATTTGGCACCCCCATGGTTAGTGCACCTGAGCCTGCTTTTACTAATAGCGAATCAGCATGACCATGGTAGCAACCTTCAAACTTTAAGATTTTATCACGTCCAGTGTAGCCACGAGCTAACCGAATTGCGCTCATGGTAGCTTCTGTACCTGAGCTGGTCATTCGAATGCGTTCCATTGACGGTACTAGTTCACGTACCTTCTCTGCCATAGTGATTTCTAGCTCGGTAGGTGCGCCAAAACTTAAGCCATTTTGAGCAGTTTCAATAACTGCTGCTAAAATAGCCGGGTGGTTATGGCCTAAAATCATTGGTCCCCAAGAACCGACATAATCAATATAAGCTTTATCATCGGCGTCATAAATATATGCACCTTCAGCGCGTTTAATAAAACAAGGCGTACCGCCAACACCATTAAATGCACGAACAGGCGAGTTTACGCCACCGGGAATAATTTGTTTTGCGCTGTTAAAAAGTTGTTCTGAATGGTTCATAAATTGCCTACTTTGTTAATTATAATACGACTAACATTAAATAAACTGTTGTCGCTTATATACTTAAGAATTATTTATTTGTTGGTGTACCAAGTCACTGGTTTTTCAAATTGGCTGAGCTTATTTTCAACACCCAGTGTTAAGGCAAATAATGCCATACGTACCAGTACACCATTTTGGGCTTGTCTAAAAATAGCTAGGTTGTCTAAATCATTTAAATCACTATCAAGCTCGTTTGCTTCAGGGCGAGAATCGCGTGGTAAGGGATGCATTATCACAGTATGTTGCTGGCAAAACTGCTGATAAACTTCTCTATTTAAGCTGAAATGACCACGGTACAAATTAGCTTCGTCTTTACTGGCAAAGCGCTCTTGCTGAATGCGCGTTTGATAGATGATATCGCACGATAAATTATGGTCAATTTTATCGGTAACCACAACTTGATGTCCGGCGTTGGTTAAAGATGAGATTATACTGTCGGGCATGTTAAGTGCGTCAGGAGATATCATCGTTACTTTCATGTTTTTATATAAGCTGAGTAATTTTGATAATGAATGTACGGTTCTCCCGTGTTTGAGATCACCCATTAAGACAATATTTAAACCGTCTAAAGTTTTGTTATGTGGCGCCATTTCAGATTGCATGGTAAACAAATCAAGTAAGGCTTGTGTTGGGTGTTCATTAGCTCCATCTCCGCCGTTAATAACCGGTACACTACTGCCTTTTGAAAACTCTTCAACTGAATACATCGTGGGATGTCGCATCGCAATAATATCAGAGTAGCCGCTAATAACACGTGCCGTGTCAAAGAGAGATTCACCTTTACTCAACGATGAATTTTCTTGTCCAACGGTCTCACGAACAGCACCACCGAGAAGGTTAAAAGCCGCACCAAAACTGACCCGAGTACGGGTACTGGGCTCGAAGAAAAGATTGTTGAGAATTGCGCCATCCAACACATGACAACGCTTCTTACGCATAGCATAAGGCGCCATTAGTGATGAAACTTCTAAAATACGAGAGATAGCATCGCGATTAAGCTGCGAGACAGAAAGGATATGACTTCCTTCAAACTTCATCATAAAAAGTTACCTAAAATTATAAGACTGCGACTATTTTTGATGCAGGAATATAGCACAATTCAGAAATGTTGAGAATAGATTATCGCTGTTATTCAATTTCTGTGTGTCTAAATCAAAGCGTTCAAATTAATTAATGAAAGCTTCTTATGGGCTATAAACCAGAATATGAGCAAAGATAAGCCATTAGAAAGGTTTTAAATACACCAAATATAATATGGCGAGCAATATAAGGACGGGAAATTCATTAAAAATTCGATAAAATTTTCCTGAACGTACATTTTTATCTTCTTTAAAATCTTTAACTAACTTAAAACAATAACCATGGTAAGCGAGCAGTAAAATCACTAAAGTTATTTTTAAGTGCAACCATTTTGAAGCAATAAACCAAGCGTACCCGTAATAATAAATCAAGGCTATGCCTAAAGACACGGTTAACACAGCGAAAGGTGTTACAAAATATAACAAACGTTTTTCCATACCCTTTAAATGCTCGGCGACTTCAATACTAGAGGTTTCAGCATGATTAACAAACAGGCGTGGTAAATAAAAAACACCAGCAAACCAAGCGACCATAAAAAAAACATGGCAAGCTTTTAACCATAAAAGAGTTGTCATACTGTTGTTTTTCCTTCTAATAAATAACTTCTGATCTGTTCAAAAGTAATAAT
This sequence comes from Colwellia sp. BRX8-9, assembly GCF_014077245.1. Taxonomy (NCBI): domain Bacteria; kingdom Pseudomonadati; phylum Pseudomonadota; class Gammaproteobacteria; order Alteromonadales; family Colwelliaceae; genus Colwellia; species Colwellia sp. BRX8-9. The sequence continues at coordinate 69,297 of NZ_JACGVN010000010.1, read as the reverse complement.
ACCTAAGATCTCATTAGGATCATTATCATAAATATAAACACCACCATCTCGCTGTTCAATCAGGGCTAAATAGGCTTCAGCTAAAGTTGATTGGCTTTGCAAAGGTAGTAGCTGTAATTGTACTATTTCAACGCGCTTAGTGCCTGGCTCGTGTTTTATTTTTAACCATGAAAATGTTGAGTAAGGACTAAGACTTTCTGTTTCAGGTGCTACTTCAATAATAACATGATTTAACAATTCAACATTCTTCAATGCCCTGAAAACTTCCAAAGAACATTCTTGTTGATAAACGCTAATATTTTCCTGTAAAACGCCTAATACACCGATACGCTGCAATGATTTCTCGATGGGAGATTTTCGATATTTGAGACCCTGCTGCTCAAGTTGCATAACAAATACCGATCGGTTGTTGAAAAACTGCCCTGAAAAGACACAGGCAGTGGTGATAACTATCATTGCTGGCACAACAACCTCTAACTGATTTGACAACTCGACTACCGTTAATAATGCGGCAAGGGGAGCGTTTAGTGTTGCTGCTAAGAACCCCGCCATACCCATTAAGGCATAATCACCAGCAAAATTTTCTCCGGGTAGATAACCAGTAGCTAATACTGAAACACAGGTGCCTACAATAGCACCAATACCAATAATAGGACCGATAATACCACCAGGAATACCTAGGCCTAAAGCGGTAATGGTCATCAAGATTTTAGCGAATAAAACCCCAAGTAATAATTGTAAAGGAATATTATTTTCTAAGGCAAACGTTATTACACTTAAGTCTGTGCCCATAGCAAAGGGTACAAAGAAGCCAAGTATGCCAGTAATTAATGCCGCTAACATAATGCGTGGCACAATATGAATCGAGCTCGAATATTTTATAATAAGGACTAAGTATCGGTTAAAGCCATAGGCTAATAACCCAAGTATTAACCCTAATATAATCAAAACAGGGTAATGATGAAAACTGAGGGATATTTTACTAAAATATCCAAATTCATGGGCAGGCCCCAAAAGGCTTCGGGTGATCATTGACCCCGTAATAGAAGCGATCATTACAGGAATAAAAATATGCACTTTGTATTCGCGTAAAATAACTTCCATAACAAATATAACAGCGGCAATGGGGGTATTAAAACAAGCGGAAATACCTGCGGCAATGCCACATGCACAAAGTGTGCGTATGGTATTAAAAGGTAGATTTAACTTGTTACCTAAATAACTGCTACAAGCGGCTCCTAAATGTATAGCAGGTCCTTCTTTTCCAACTGAGAAGCCTGAGGCTAATGCAATCACACTTCCGAAAAATTGATTTAACGTATTGCGAAATGGAATAATGCCATTAGCTACTTTTAGGCGATGTAATACAAAAGGAATGCCGGTGCGCAAATACTGGTAGCCGGTTAGCCAAGCAAAAAATAAAATGACTAATCCGCCTACGATAGGCAAATGGAAACGACTTAAAGCATCTAAGCTGGTATAATTATCTTTTTGGACTAAATAAAAGCTTTGAACTGTCTCAATGCTGTAGGAGAATAGCACAACTAAAAGTGCTGATGCAGTGCCACCTAAAGCGGCTAACAAACAAAGTTGCCAGGAAGTTCTCGGTAAGGCTAAACGTTTTCTAAGTAAAGAGAGCGATATCATAATAATGAAAGGGTGCACCTTTTATTGTTTGAGCCTAAAAATATTTATTAACTCGTTGGATATCATAATACTTTTCAAATGAATTGGTTAGCAAAAATAAATCTAAATACGGTTGTTGTGCGTTTAGGCGCATTTCGTTCCGCCCTTTTACTTCTTCTCGTGATTGTTATCTGTCTTTACAGTGGCTATCGTGTTGGGAATTTTTATCATGGTTATCAAGTTAAAACGTTAGCACAACAGCAAACGCGATTGAGTAAACTCTATGAAAAAAATGTTCAGCAAAATAGTCAGATTAATACCCTTGAAGTAGAGCTAGAAGTTGAACGTATGGCTAATCAGCACTCCCAAGAGCTTTTAAAAAGCATGGAGTCTGAGCATTATGAAGTAAAAAAAGAATTAGCTTTTTATGAAAAAGTGATGGCACCAGAAAAAACCGCTGATGGATTGGCGATTGATCGAATGATGATCCACCCAACAGCCAGTCCACATCATTTTCGTTTTCAAATTGTTTTAATGCAACAGCAAGTACGTAAACGTTTTGCTAAAGGCTATGTCGATTTTACTTTATTGGGAAGTTTAGATAATAAGCCAAGCGAATTAAAGTTAAGTAATATATCGGTATCTACAAAGAAAGATTTATCCTTTAGTTTTCAATATTTTCAAATTGTTGAAGGTGAGTTCACTCTTCCTGAAAACTTTTTACCCGAAAAATTAGCGTTAGCTGCTATTTTGCCAAAAAATAGATGGCAAAAATATCAGCGAATAGATCAGAGCTATATCTGGAATGATTTATTAAAAAACACTCAATAATGACAAGTGTTTTTTAATTATTCACGCTATTCCTCAGTAAGCTTTTCCATAAGTGCTATAGCAGCAGCTCTGTTAGGAAGTGTACTTTCATTTTCTAACGCAGCCTTTAGATATTTCTTTGCTTCACCCTTGCGATCTAATTGATATAAAGTAACAGCTAAGTGATACTTTATTTCAGCATTGTTGAAATCTTTAACAATAACTTGTCTAAATATAGGTAGTGCCAAATCTGCTTGTTTATTTAGGGTATAAGACCAAGCAAGTGTATCCATTATTGCGACATTATCAGGTAATATCTTATCTGCTTTTTTTGCATACGTTAATGCCTGAGGGAACTGCTCCAGTTTAATGAATACTTGTGCGGCATTATTCAACAAAATTGGCAGTTCAGAAAACACCTCAATTAAATCTTGGTATTTTTTAGCAGCACTCTGCAGTTGATTTGTTGCGACTAGTGTATCCGCGATTGCTATTTGAGAGGTAATGTCTCTTGGGTTTTCTTTAACCCAAAGGGTCAATAAATCAAGCGCCTTTGAAAATTGTTCTTGTTGTTTGTATACACGATATAAACCATAAACCGCGGGTCGGTTTTGACTTTTTTTCAAGGAAGCTAGAAATATTTTTTCTGCTTCGGCTAGTTTTCCTAATTGTAAGTATAAGTTACCCTCAAGGTTGTTTAAAAAGATAATATTAGTACTTTTTTTGGCTATACGCTTTAAAATATCGAGCGCTAACGTTTCGTTTTTTTGTTGCAGATAAATATCAAACAACTTTAAATGGGAGTCAAGATTTTCAGCATTCCATGAAATTGATCGTTTTAAGCTGAGTGTAGCGCCTTCAAAATCTGAGCGTGACAATTGTGCATCAGCAAAAATATTATAAACATTTGATTTATCATTACTATTTTTAACCGCCAATTCGAAAGTACTAAACGCTTTTTGGTATTCTTTATCTGCCATGTATAAATTAGCGAGTGCTAGATAAATACTTCCTGCTTTGTTGTTTTTGTTTAAAAACTCACTGGTTAAGGTTATCGCTTCTTTCAATTGGCCAAGCATGACTTGTATTTCAATAATATTTATTAATGCATTGGGGTTAGTATTATCAACACTGTAGGCTTTTTTGTAGGCTGATAACGCTTCATTATTATTGTTGGTTAGGCGATGTATATTACCTAGCTCAATCAGTAAAAATGAATTGGGTTCTGTTAGTTCAACGATTTTCTTATTTATTTTTGCTATCGCTTTTTCTGGCTGTTGTTCCATAACATCGATTCTTGATAAATGGACAAGTGTCCTAAGGTTGTTAGGGTTTAACTTTAGTGATTGTTCTAGTGATTCTTTTGCTAGTAGGTGCTGTTCTAGTTGACCTAATAAAATACCTTTTTTTAAGTGCAAAACGCTATCATCACTTTGTAAAATTAACGCAAGGTCTAATTGCTCTAGTGCCTGTTCAAACTGATTGTTTTGTTGGAAGGCCTCTGCGAGCAGCACAATAAAACTTATATTAGCATCTATTGATTTTGCTAATTGAAGGTGAGTAATAGCTTGTGGAAACTTTCCTGTTAAAATTTCTAATTTTGCTAACTCAAATAGAGGTTGGGGATTTTCTTTATCACTGTCAATAACATCTTTGAGGTAATCTTCAGCAAGTTGTAGTTCTCCTAATACGGTATAGGTCTGACCAAGAAGCGACCATGTTTCAACGTCGTCAGGGGCTACTAGCTTAGATTTTACTAATAATGTTTTTGCACGAAAGGGATTATTTAATGCGAGTTCAATTTGAGCGGCTAACTTTAACGCTCTTATATCGTCACTAATAATAGCGATATATTTTTGCAAAAAATCTTGAGCCTTTAAATTTTCTTGTTGCTGAAAACTAATCACACCCGCTAAATAAAGATACACGGGATTCTGTTTCATTATATCTTCGGGTAATCCCATTAATACGGTATTGATATGAGCGGTTGTTTTATTAACTTCTTCAGTATTACCTAAGGCACTGTTTGCAATTATCTTTAAATAATTTGCTTTCGGCTCATTGGGGATTTCTGTGATGATTATACCAAGGTCGTTTAAAGCAAGTTGAAAATCACCCAGTTCAATATATAAACTGGCTCGCGTAAGTAACGCAGGAAAATCTTTATTGTTTAGCTCAATAACTTGTGAAATTATTTTTAACGATTCAATCCGATTGCCAGCTTGCTGTTCTATATTAGCAAGCATTGTCAAAGCGATACTGTTTGTTGGCGATGAAGAGAGTGCTTTATCAATATAGGCTCTTGCTTGGAGCATATTTCCATTAAGCAGCTCTACTTGTGCTATGCCTAATTGGGCTTTGATACTACTAGGCATATACTCTAAAGCTTCTTGGAATAAAACTTTTGCTTGCGCTAAGTTATTCATCGCTATAAAAGCACGTCCTTGCAATACGGCAACTTTACTCAGTTGTTGTTTTTGAGTTATAGAAGCCATTGGCGCATTAATTACTTTTTTATATTTTTGCTGTAAAAGATAAGCTTCAAGCATTAACGGCAGTATTTTACTTTCATCGGCATTCTTTTCTTGGGCGTTTTCTAGTTGATTTTCTGCCGAAGCTCCATCACCCATAGCAATATATACTTCGGCGAGTAACACCATAGAAGGTAAATGTTCAGGATCATTTTTTAAGGCATTCTTTAAATGAATAATTGCCGCGTTGAGTTCAGAAAGGTAAAAGCTTGCTAGGGCATCTTCATAAGGTTTATCTGCGTTTTGATCGGGCAAAGCCAGAGCATGCGAACTCAGCAATAAAATTGTGCCGGAGAGTAAGGCTAAAGTCGTTTTTACCAAAGAGGCCATTTAATTATTTCTCTTATGAAAATCAATTGCTAAGGATACTAGGAGTCATTATGAATATCTAGCAGATCTTTAATTGTTTAAGTTGCACATTTAATAGTTGTCGATATTTTTTACACTTTTAGGTAAAATAACCGATATATCAAATAATATAATCCTATGCACTTAAAAATAAAGGGCTTTTTAATCTTGGCTTGAATATTGAATTGTGTGGGGTCAATAAGTAAATAAAATTTATACATAGTCTTGTGTTTTTATTACACATGTTATTTATGCCAGTATTTAGAAGTAGGTTTAAAATATGAAATGTTTAAAATGGATTGCAGCTGTTACATTCTCAGTGTTAAGTATTAATGCGCTTGCCACCAACGTGAGCGGTGAAGAAATTATCGATAATTACATCGGTGCAGGCCACAGCAGCGATGTTAATGGTTACACATCTCGTTACGATATCGATAAAATGCTTGTTTCTCGTGATGGTACAACGCTAAGTGTTGATATCTTTACGTCATTTTATAATGATGTAGGCTACAATGACATTAAACTTGGTGATTTGTTTATGGCTGCTGATGAAGACCTTAATGGTACAGCAACATCTCCTTGGAACCCAAATGGGAACCAACCAAACAATGGTGACAGGTATACTGATTCTGCTACAGATTCAAACACTGGCACTGACTGGAACTATGTTTACGATCTTAGTGGCGCACGTAAATCTACGTCAGGAACTGGCCAATTAAAGTCAGGCTTTAGCAGTAATCAGGTAGTTAGTTCATCTGATCTTCATGGTACTAGTTCTCGTGATAACCAAGCGGTAATGCTTGCTGATAGGAACAGCGATATAGTTCATGATTCATCTTCATGGTCAGTTGATAATCAAGCAAGTTACCAGAAAACATTCACTTACTGGAGTCATCATTATAACTATCAGAAAAGTTATAATGTTGACTATGGTAAAGTTAGTTTTTCTTTTGATGTGAGCGGCACAGCACTTGCCACCGCTAATCAAATAGCCTTTCGTTGGGCAATGACCTGTGCTAATGATATTATTGAAGGTGTAGCTTCTTTTGCTCCTCCTAGTGATACTATTGCAGTGCCAGAACCACAAACATTTGTATTAATGTTACTTGCTATGTTTGGTCTTATTTACCGTAGAAAAATAACTCACTAATTGACCATTAGCTACTAACCCGTTAGTGGTTTAATTAATGCGCTATATTTAATTATATAGCGCATTTTTTGTATATATTTCAGATGAAATTCTTCTTCTTGCTGATAAATTTTACTATCTCAGACAATACTTGACTAAATTAGTCAAGTTTAAGATAATACACGCGAGACACTCCCGTAACATCTTTGTAAGTAGAGCAATATGTCAACTCCCGAATTACCAATAAAATTTTCCGATGCCGCCGCAAATAAAGTATTATCTTTGATCACAGAAGAAGAAAATCCGGAATTGAAATTACGTGTTTATGTAACAGGTGGTGGTTGCTCAGGGTTTTCATATGGATTTACTTTTGATGAAAAAGTAAATGACGGTGACATGACTATTGTGAAAAAAGGCGTCACTATGGTTATTGATCCTATGAGTTTACAATATTTAGTTGACGGCGAAGTTGACTATATTGAAGGTTTAGAAGGTAGTAGATTTTTAGTACATAACCCAAACGCTTCATCAACCTGTGGTTGTGGATCTTCTTTCTCAATCTAATTCTCTTTAGTTACATTGCGATTAACAAAAAGCCAGCGAAATATCACTGGCTTTTTTGTGCTTTTTTGTGCTTTTTTTTCAGCTACGGCCATTCTTTTATTTAAAAAGTTTTTTAAATTAGGCATGCTATTACACCTGATACTGCCGCCAAGCAAGGTTGACATCGCTTTTAGCGCACTATTAAATTTACTGCTATTACAATCTACCTCTTTAATTTTTGCTTTCGCTGGGGCTAACTGATCATACGTTGTGATGGATTGGCCAACGGTACTCTTCTCGGTTAGGTATTTAGTTAAGCTGTCGTTTGCAGCGTTTTCACGGGCTTGGTTATCTAAACGTTGCTTAAGCTTCTCCAGTGACGTTTGACTCATTTTTTTACTTGATTTTTTACTCTCCAACACGTTTTTATCAATTGGCTGTTTAGATAACTTTGCAGGCTGTATCTTCCTATTATTGGTTTTTTCTAACCATTCATTACTTCTTTTTTTTTCATCTGTTGGCATGGTTTCTTTAATGGCTAGCGGTTCCTTGCTGGAAGTAAGAATCGCTTTTTTCCTTAACCGTAAAGGAAAATATAGGCGAGCTTGAATAATAGGGTTAACCGAATTGTTATTTTTTACTGCGCTAAGTGGAACTGTTGATAACCCTTGTGTAAAAATGATCAGTACCGCTATATGCAAGATAATCGAGAAGGTCAGTCCTTTGCTTAATTTATTCAAATGTAATCCTCCTTGTTTACTTTATATTTAGCGCTGTAGTATTGAGCTATAAATCTTTTAAAAGTTCAGTATTCGCTTAATTAGGGCTCAATGGTTTTAATAAAGATAGTTTGCCACTTTTTTAAGGCGAACCTATTTGCATGTCGGCGCAAGATTCTTGATACTGAATTAATTCTACAATCAATAATATCTATAAAAGGGAATATAATGCTTAAAGTGCCTTTTCAATCTGTAATAAAAACGCTTGTTTTCAGTAGTACTTTGTTAGCTTTATCAAGTTCAGCGGCAACACTGACTGAATCAGAAACTAAGAAACTGACACAATTAAAAAATACCGCTCTGCAATCTAATTTGTCCTATCAAGTCTTAGAATCTTTAACCACGGAAGTGGGGCATCGATTAATGGGTTCAGAAGGTGATAGAAAAGCTGTCATTTGGGCGCAAGCTAAAATGAACGCTTTAGGCTTTGATAAAGTGTGGACAGAAGAAGTCACGGGTACTTTTTGGCAACGTGGTGAAGCACAAGCGAAAATAATCTCGCCTTATCCTCATAAGGTCGTCGCCATTGCTCTTGGTGGCAGTATTGCTACTAGTGAAGAAGGGTTGATTGGAGATGTTGCACATTTTGAAACCTTAGCTGACTTAATCGCGGCACCAGATAACAGTTTAGATGGAAAAATTGCATTTGTTTCTTATCAAATGGAAGAGCATATCGACGGTAACGGCTATGGTCCAGCCGTAGGTACGCGTGTGGGTGGGGCAGTTGTAGCCGCTAAAAAAGGGGCATCAGCATTAATTATGCGTTCTGTAGGTACAGACAATAACCGTATAGCTCATACCGGCATTATGCGTTATGAGGCTGGCGTGAAAAAAATTCCTGCAGCTGCGCTTTCAAATCCTGACGCAGACTTACTTGTTAATCAATTAAAGCGTAATAAACCGGTTAGCTTTTATCTAAAATTAACCAGCCATACTGATGCTAAAATAACAGCTGTTTCTGCCAATGTCATTGGTGAAATAACCGGTAGCGAATTTCCTGATGAAATTGTCTCAATTGGAGCCCACCTTGACAGCTGGGATGTCGGTACGGGTGCATTAGATGATGGTATGGGTGTTGCTATGATGCTTGCCTCTGCTCACCATATTGCTCAATTACCTATACGTCCAAAGCGCACTATACGCGTCATTCTTTTTGCAGCTGAAGAAGTGGGTTTATTAGGTGCAAAAAAATATATGGAGGTCCATGAAAAAAATATGGATAATCATATCATTGGCGCTGAATGGGACTTTGGTGTTGGTCAAATTTATAAAATGACTTCGGGTGTTGGTAAAGAGTCATTAACGGCAATTAACGACCTTGCTAAGCATCTTGCGCCATTAGGCGTTGAATTATCAAACGATAATAATGCACAAGCACAATCAGATATGAGTGTGATGAGCGCTGCGGGTATGCCAAGCATGAATTTTGCACCTGATGGTACCAAGTACTTTGATTATCACCACACAGAGAACGATACCTTGGACAAGGTGAACCCTGAAGACTTAAAGCAAGCAACAGCGGTTTACACCCTATTTGCTTATTTTTCAGCCCAGTCAGGAATTAACTTTAGAAAATAATATGAGGAGTCGTGAAAAGTTAAGGCTGATTTTTCGCGACTCATTATTCATCACTTCGTAAATATAATCCCTTATTCTTTTTATTTAGCTCACCGACACCTGCTCTTCTATTCGTACAAGTATAAGAAACATTTATTGTTTTCTTGATTTTATTAGAACTATAAACTTAACTTTTAATAAATATACTTACTCATAGTCAACAGAAGAAGTTCTCTAAAGTGCTCCACGAGAGTAAATGAATAGTACCTTCACTGTGCCTTATTTTCAGTTTTATTAAAAAAGGTGAATTAATCTTTGGTGTTTACTCGCGTTAATGCTGGTAAAGTAATAGGTGGCTACAGCCATTTATCATGAGATTACTAAAAACGTATCCAGCTAATCACCTTATGATTTATAATAAGTTGAACTTAGCCTAGCGATTGAATAACAACAGACTTTCTTGTGGAGTGTATGCTTGATAAGCACTTCTAGCAGATTTAGAGCATTGTGTAGAACGGAGTCTAGTCATTGAGTTTCATGTAAGCTCAACTTAAGAAAATGGTAATGTAAAAGTAGTTAAAAATTTTTGAAGGCCCGAAGGGCTTATTATTTGAGTATTTTAACAATGTACGGTGCATCGTACGCCATTTACGATTAGGATAAATATGAAGTTTTTTAAAGAATTACCTATATTTCATAAAATATTAGCAATACTAGCGATTGCAATTTTGAGCTTTGTTATTAATTTACTTATTAACATTACTGCCATCTCTAAAAACCAAATATTATTACAAAAAATTCAAAATACTACGATTCATTTGGTTAACTTAACCAGTGAAAATGTCAGTACTTGGCAACGTGTAGATGAGCTCTACAACCAGAGTGTCTCTTTTGGTGATGAAGAGTTAGTTGATCAAGCTAGTCAGTTAGTTACGGTGTTAACCGGTAATTTAACGCGTATTGATTCACTTGAACCCTCATTTTCCGATACTTCTACTCTGGTCTCATTAAGCAACGAGTATAATGACATCGCGCGAAATATTTCAGTAGGATTTATCAAGGAAGAAATCGATTTTCAATTGGCCTCAACAAAGACTAGTATTGATAATAAAGCAGATATTTACCAAAAGGTTACTGACCGCTTAGCCCAGGAAAAAGAAAAGGCGGCTAAAGTATTTAATACCTTGGTTGAAGAAACAGTGGCTAACTCTAGTGACTCAAGAGATTTAAGTATTTTAGTGGGTATTTTACTTTTGGTTATGATGTCACTATTGAGTATCGTCATCGCACGTTCAATTAGTCATTCAGTATTAAATATTGATGCTTCTTTAAAAGAACTGGCAGAAGGTGATGGTGATTTAACCAACCAGATTGAAGTCATGAGTCAGGATGAGTTAGGCAGTGTTGTTAAGAACTTTAATGCTTTTACTCAGTTACTAAGAGGTATTGTTTCAGATGTCATTGATGTTGTGCCACCCCTTACCAAAAGTGCTGAACAATTGGCTGAAAAGGTACGTGATGTTGATGCTAATGTACAAAGCCAAGCAGAAGTGGCTGAAATAACAAAACAATCTATGGTTGAAATGCAATTTAGTGTTACTGATATTGCTAAGTCTGCGGCAGAAGCCGCAAATGCTGCAGGTTCTGGAGAAGCAGAAGTTAATCGAGGCATGGAGAATGTTCAGCGTTCTTTACTTATCTCAGGTGAATTAGTCCATGAAATTGGTAATGCAGCGGATGTGGTTGATAGGCTCGCTAAAGACTCACAGAACATGAATAAAATTCTTGATGTTATTAATGGTATCGCCGAACAGACAAATTTATTAGCGTTAAATGCTGCCATTGAAGCGGCTCGAGCGGGCGAGCAAGGCCGAGGCTTTGCTGTAGTTGCCGATGAAGTTAGAAGTTTAGCTTCGAGAACAGCGTTATCTACTACTGAGATTCGTGGTTTACTAGATAAGCTCATTTCAGCGGCTGACCAGTCGGTAAGTACCATGGGATTAGCGCGAGAAAAAGCAAATACCAATGAGGAAATATCACTTGCAGTTGATAAATCTTTAACAAATATAAAAGAACAAATCGGTCATATTAGTTCAATGAACAGCCAAATTGCTACGGCAACAGAAGAGCAATCTTGCGTTGCTGAGACCGTTGTTAATAATATAGAGCAGATGTATAACAGTTTTGGAGCGACTCAAACGGCGATCGAAGAGATTGGTAATGTGGCTCATTTAGTTGATAAAAATGCCATTCAATTACAGAAGGCAACATCGAAGTTTAAGGTTTAAGACCTTTACCCTTCCATTAAAAGAAATTCGATGATTTTGTTCATATCTAGATCAAAATCATCGGCTCTTACCCCTCGAACAATAAAGTCTTCATTGTCGGATAAATTTATATCTTCAGCCATTACGTAACGGCCATCTAGAGAATTATAGAATGAACGCACATTAGGATTGATTGGATCGCCATCATTTCTGCTTTCGACAATAGCCAGTTTATTGGAACTTAATTCGACTAATGAACCAACAGGATAAATACCCATACACTTGATAAATAAGTCGACTAAACGCTGATCTAAATGCTCTTTTTGCGCCAAACTTCGTAAAATACTAAATGCTTTTATATGGCTATAACCCTCTTTATAACAACGGTTGGCGGTTAGGGCATCAAAAATGTCACAAATGGCAATCATCCGACCATATTTCGTGATTTTTTCTTTAGGGATGTTATAAGGGTAGCCAGTGCCGTCGAGCTTCTCATGGTGGAGTGCAGCAACTTCAAGACTCAATTCGGAAATACCCGGCGTCGACTCTATTATTTTTATCGAATGGTTTACGTGGCTTTTCATAATGGTAAATTCAGCTTCTGTTAACTTACCCGGTTTATTTAAAATGCTATCTGGGATATTAATTTTACCGACATCATGTAAAAAAGCACCAACTGAAAGTAACTGAATTATTTTTTTGTCTATTTTTAAAAAGCGCGCAAAAATCGTCATTAATACAGAAACCGATACTGAATGCTCGAGTAAGTACTCATCTTTTTTCCTGATATTGATCACACAGGCTAAGGCATCCGCATTTTTAAATACGGTATCAATGGTTTTATTCGTTATTTCAATAACGGGTGTTAGGTTTATATTTCGTCCTTGTTGAGCATCTGAAAATACTTGCCGTTGAATCTCTTTTGATTGATTAAAGAGTTTTTTCGCTTTGCTTATCTCTAAGATAATGGGGGATTTATTACTTGCTGGTAAGGGCGTCTCTTTTATACGACCAACAATATTATTATCGGCATCGAAGGTGAGTGTTTTGCTGGTATCAATTAATAAACTTTCGACGCCCCTGCTACGCAAATTACCTATAACCTTGATATTTTTTATATGGCCAGGGGTTGTTAAGCTGTAAGCGCCTCGTTGTTTGGCGATATCAACCACATAATGCCCTTTTAATAATCCTGAAATTTCAATTTCAACAATCATAAATAATATACTCGTTAAACTAGCAGCTGTTTTCTATTATTCTTTAGTTGATATAAATGGGTATCCGCCTCTTTTAGCAGTTCGTCCATCGAACGTTTACCATCACTTGCTGCTACCCCACAGGTTATTGTAACGGGTAAAACTGCTTGTTGATAAGGCATAGGGTTTTTGATAAAAAACTCGCTTAAACGTTTTGCTGCTAGTTCTGCTTCTTGGTATTTTTGGCTTGCCAATACCACAACAAATTCATCGCCTGCAAAACGAAAACAGCGGTCATTTTCTCTTATTAATCCTTGTAAATTTGTCGCTATATAAGCCAGTACTCTATCACCACAATCATGACCGTATCGGTCATTAACTTGTTTGAAATCATCACAATCAACAAATAATAGTGAAAAGGGAACGCCATACCTTTGCTGTCGTACTAACTCCTCAGCAATAAAAATTTCCATTAAACGACGGTTGGCAACACCGGTTAAGCGATCATAATGTGCCATGTATTCAAGTTGCTCTCGAATGAGCACATTGGATAAGCACAAACTTACTTTAGTAGCGAGTTGCTCTAAATGAAAGGTGCCGAGTATATTACTAAAGCGACTTTTATCTCTATCAGAAAACAATAGGCTACCAAAAAGTTGCCCTTCTAGTATTAAGGGAATAAGCGCAATAGATTGTGCTTCTATAAGTAATTCAGGAGGTATAACAGCAGGTAAATTATCTAAATCATTCGTTAGGAAAGGTTTACTGTCATGATGAAAAGCTTTTAGCTGCTCTAAAGATATTTTGTTACTATGTCGTTGTTGCCAATTCGATTGCAATCGTTCATTGAATAAATAGCTGATCGGTGTTGGTTCAACCAAAAGTAAAGTAATTGAAGTGATATCAAATTTTTGTTGTATTGAGTTCAACAAACGTTGGATAAGTTCTTCACAAGATTTACTTTCAAGTACTTCTTTTTCTATTTCAAATAGCTTTAGTGCAATGTTTTCATTAGCTTTTGAGTTGGCGATTAGTTGCTCAATTTCTAATTCTGACATAATCATTTCTTGTTTTATGAAACCGTTTTAATTGTGTTCTTTTCAGAGCTATTGTGCAAGGGCTTAGTCAGGTCCCCTTTGTTAATCGCTATATTTACTAAAACATCACTTTTAAACGCTAAGGTAGTTGAGATAATGGTATTAATATTGCTTAACCTTTAATCGTTGATAAGAGAGGCTGTTGGCAACAAAAAAATGTCAGTCTTTATTACTTAACCTTTTTTATGTTCAGCCGATAATAAGTTAATGCTTATATATTTTTTTGAATTTTTGGATTGTCATTTATGCGATTTTTATTAGTAATTTTAGCGTTGTTATTTTTTATAAGTAATACCTGCTATGGTCAAAAACTTGAAGCAGTGCAAATTTATACAGATAACCAGCTTTTGGGTTTAATTAAAGAGAATAAACATTTGGGGCAAGTTGTGCTCGACGAATGTCAGCTTGTACAAGACATTGAAGCACGAGCCACTAAATCAGAATACCCTTCGTACCAATTTCTTTGGGGGGATATGCTAGCGTATGGTGTCTGTGTTAAAAAAGATGTGCCGCTTGGACTTCACTTTATGAAAAATGCTGCAGACCAAGCTTTGCCTGAGGCACTTGAACAACTGGGGCGTTACTACCATACCGGTAAATTTATGCAGGTTGATGTAGAAAAAGCAATGTTTTATCTCAAAGAAGCCGCGGCAGTAAATAATTTAAAAGCACAGATCCGTTTAGCGGATATTTATGCACAAGGCTATGGTAGTCCATTAGACTACCCAGAGTTATATACACAACTTCATCACTCAGTTACCGATGATAAAAAAATTCATCAGCAAATTGCAAAAATATTATCAGCGTTGGCAGATAAAATGCCGGAGCATGTTGTTAATTCAGCCAAAGAAGGTAAATTTTAAGCTGTTTTTTATGTGATGACATTTTTTATCGCATTACTCTCTTAATAGCTTTAGCTAGTAAATCCCATAATTAACATGGGGCTAAACGATTTATATTGCGTTATTAAATTTTAAAAAAGCATCATCATTCGATAAAATTAATGTCTATCGACAGCGTTTTTAATTACCACTTAAAACCAACGCTTTGAATGGTAACGGGTATAGGTATATAATTGCTGTATTAACACATTAATCGAGTTTATCCCCTGAAAGATCCTCATCAAAAACGCGAAGCACAAAAATACGACAATCCAGTGGCGAGTCGAGAATTACTATTATCAGTAATAGAAAACTCTGCTGTGCCACTTAATTTTAAAGCGATATGCAAAGCTTTGAATTATCATGATGAAACGCATCATGTTGGCGTAAAACGACGTTTGCGTGCTATGGAAAATGCAGGTCAGCTTGTTTTTAATAAACTTAAGCAATATGTCATTCCTGCCAAAAATAGTTTGATCACGGGTAAAGTTACCGGTCATCGTGATGGTTTTGGCTTTTTTATACCTGACATTGCTAAAGGTGAGAAGCCAGGCAAAGATTTTTATATTTCATCTCATGAAATGCAACGGGTATTCCATGGTGATATTGTTAGCGCTATTTTAGTGGATCGTACCGATCGCAAAGGCCGACAAGAAATTAAAATAATTGAAGTCATTGAACCGCGTAAAGCCGGTATTGTTGGCCGTTTCTATGTTGAACATGGTATCGCTTATATTGTTCCAGACGATGCGCGTATTAAGCAAGATATTTTGATTGAACCCGAAAGCAAGCTTGGTGCACGGCACGGACAAATGGTGGTGGTCAATGTTCTGCATCGCCCATCAAAACGCAATAATGCCGTAGGTGAAGTGATTGAAGTCTTAGGTGACCATTTAGCACCAGGCATGGAAATTGACATTGCTCTACGTGAGCATGATTTACCGCACGAATGGTCTTCTAGCGTTATTGAAGAAGTTGCAACAATAGCAGACGAAGTCGAAGACGAAGCAAAAATTTCACGAGTTGATTTACGTGACTTACCGCTAGTTACTATAGATGGCGAAGACGCCAGAGATTTTGATGATGCTGTTTACTGTCAGCCTGAAGAATCCGGTGGCTGGCGTTTATGGGTGGCTATAGCCGACGTAAGTTACTACGTACGTAATGGTACAGCGCTTGATGATGAAGCTATATCTCGTGGTAATTCGGTGTATTTCCCGAGCCAAGTTATTCCTATGTTACCGGAAAAACTATCTAACGGTTTATGTTCATTAAACCCTGATGTTGACCGTTTATGTATGGTTTGTGAAATGACTATCAGTGCGTCAGGTGAGTTGTCGGGTAGTAAGTTCTACTCTGCGGTTATGCGCTCACATGCTCGTTTTACTTATAGTAAAGTAGCAGCAATTCTATCGGGTGAAGACGCAACCGAAAAGGCAGCGTTGCGCGAACAATATCAGCCATTAGTCGGCGATTTAGAAAATTTATATCAAATGTATTTAGCATTAAAGACCTCGCGAACTAATCGTGGTGCCATTGCCTTTGAAACCTCCGAGTCTCTATTTTTGTTTAATAGTGATCGTAAAATAGAATCGATTGTGCCGCTTATTCGTAACGATGCGCATAAAATCATTGAAGAATGTATGGTTTTAGCGAATGTGGCAACGGCAAAATTTGTAGAAAAACACCAAATGCCGGGCTTATTCCGTGTTCATGACAAACCGAGTGAAGATAAGTATAAAAACTTTGTCAGTTATTTAACTGAACTCGGCATATCCTTGCCAACGCGAGAGCAACCTGAACCTGCTGATTACGCTAATATTTTAAACCATGTTCAAGGTCGTCCAGACCAAGAGTTGATCCAAACCATGTTGCTGCGCTCTATGCGCCAAGCAGTTTATCAAAGTGAAAATTTAGGACATTTTGGTTTAGCACTCGAGTCTTATAGTCATTTTACTTCGCCAATTCGTCGTTATCCAGATTTGGTTATTCATCGAGTGATTAAAGCGATTCTGGCAAAGCAAGCACAAAGCGCTAACGAAAGTAATGAAGCGAATGCCGGATTTTACCAATACTCACCTGAAGAAGTTATTGAACTAGGAGAGCATTGTTCAATGACCGAACGTCGTGCTGATGATGCGACTCGTGATGTTGCTGATTGGTTGAAATGCGAATTTATGCAAGATCACGTTGGTGATACTTTCACCGGTGTTATTTCAACCGTTACTAATTTTGGTCTATTTGTACGCTTAACCGATTTACATATCGAAGGCTTAATTCATATAACCTCTTTAGGGCATGACTATTATCACTTTGATGATGTTCGCATGTGTTTGAGCGGTGAACGTTCGGGCACTAAATATCGTATTGGTGATGTTTTAGAAGTTAATGTTGCCGCAGTAAACTTAGATGAGAAAAAAATAGATCTCGTTTTGTCGGGTGAACAAGCCCCGAAAAGTAGTGGTAAACCTGATGGTAAATCGAAAGCTAAAAGTACAGGGCTGAGAAAAAACGCCGATCAGGGCTTTAATAGGCCCAAGGGAACTAGCGACAAAGGAGCGCCTAAAAAGCCAAAAGACAAGAAAACAGAAAAATCAAAAGCTAAAAAGCGTACCGCACGAAAAAAACGTCCAGGTAAAAATGCTCGTAAAACGGCTGAGTAATATCGGTTAAAAAGTCGTAACGATTAACGTTCGACCGATACGTAATGAAGCTCGATATAGAGTAATTAAAGAAGAAGTTGAAAAGAGAATAACATGGCAAAACAAGACGAATTAGTATTTGGCATTCATGCTGTTAATGAATTAATTAAACGTGCTCCAGAACGCTTTATTGAGCTTTTTTTATTAAAAGGTCGTGAAGATGAACGGTTAATGACGATCATTAATTTGTCAAAAAAGTATGACATATCCACCCAGCTTGTTAGCCGTAAGGTCCTTGATGAAAAAAGTGATGGCGAACAGCATCAAGGCGTCTTAGCACGTATTACTCAAGGAAAAACTTACACCGAAAATGATCTCGTTGATATTCTAGCCCAAGCCAAACAAAAAGATGAAACACCCTTTTTATTAATTCTTGATGGTGTCACCGATCCTCATAATCTTGGTGCGTGTCTTAGAAATGCAGATGCGGCCGGTGTACAGGCTATTATTGTTCCAAAAGATAATGCGGCCCGCTTAACAGCAACAGTGCGTAAGGTTGCTGTTGGTGCAGCTGAAACCGTGCCATTGGTACAAGTGACAAATTTAGTACGTACGATGAAACAGTTGCAAGACAATGGTGTTTGGATTATTGGTACAGCAGGAGAAACGGATCATTGTTTGTACGATGAGAAATTAGCTGGCCCAATGGCATTAGTGATGGGCGCAGAAGGCAAAGGTATGCGTCGATTAACCCGTGAAAACTGTGATCAATTAGTTAAATTACCTATGGCTGGCAGTGTTTCAAGTTTAAATGTTTCTGTTGCTACCGGCATTTGTTTGTTTGAAATAGTACGCCAACGCCGTTAATGCTTACCTACATTTATGGTAGTTAAGTTGCTCCACAGCTTTAAACCTCAATAAAATCATCAAAGAAGTCATTTTCTTGGTGATTTTTTTGTTTATTGCCCTGTATCCTTATATTTATCTTGCCTTCGCTGCTTATATTTACTACACTTCGCGACCTTAATTCAGCCCGAACTTTTTGTTCCTTGCCTCTTTCTGGTGTTTGGCTGAGCCAGCTAATGAGGCTACAACCGTAAGGAGCTCGTAATGCGTCATTACGAAATCGTATTTATGGTTCACCCTGATCAGAGTGAACAAGTACCTGGCATGATCCAGCGCTATACAGACTTGATCAATGCTGCTGAAGGCAAAGTCCACCGTCTTGAAGACTGGGGCCGTCGCCAATTAGCATACCCAATCAATAAATTGCACAAAGCACACTATGTTTTATTAAACATTGAAGCGCCACAAGCAGTTATTGATGAGCTTGAAACAGCTTTCCGTTACAATGATGTTGTTATTCGTAACATGATCATGCGTACTAAAGACGCAGTAACAGAAGCGTCAGCAATGGCTGCTGCTAAAGAAGAACGTCGCGACGATCGCCGCGAAGTTAAGAAAGATGCTCCAGCTGTTACAGAAGCACCAGTTGCTACTGAAACTACAGAAGAAGCTGCGAGCGAATAAGTAACTCGTGACAAACTCTCTTTATGAGAATTGCCTTGTGTTGGTAGGTGAAGTGGTAAAACCACCGAAAAAATCAACAAGCCCTGCAGGTATTCAGCATTGTCAGTTTTCAATGGACCATAAGTCCATACAAAATGAAGCTGGCATGAACCGACAAGCATTTGTCCGGATACAGGTTGTCGCAACAGGTGAGCTGTCACAAAACTTAACTCGTGATTTAATTGCGGGCAGTAAGCTCAAAGTGACTGGTTTTATAAACCGTCATGAATCAAGAAATGGTAACCCACTTCTTGTCTTACATGCTCAACATATTGAAATGATTAATTAAGGTGGTTTTTTTGGTTGGTTAATCTACCCAATAAAGACACCATATTTAGGAGAAATCCATGTCTCGTTTTTTTAGACGTCGTAAGTTCTGCCGCTTCACAGCGGAAGGTGCTACCTCTATCGATTATAAAGATATTGCTACACTGAAAAACTATATCACTGAAAGTGGTAAAATCGTTCCTAGCCGTATTACTGGTACTGCCGCTAAATATCAACGTCAACTTGGTCGTGCGATCAAGCGTGCTCGTTACTTAGCTTTATTACCATATACTGATTTACATAAGTAACCTAAAAAGGGGTTTTGAAAATGGAAGTAATACTTCTTGATAAAATCGCCAAATTAGGCGGCCTTGGTGACAAGGTATCAGTTAAATCTGGTTATGCACGTAACTTCTTATTACCGCAAGGTAAAGCAGTTTTTGCATCTGAAGCTAACGTTGAACATTTTGAAGCACGTCGTGCTGAAATTGAAACAGCATTAGCAGCAACTTTAAAAGCTGCTGAAGCTAAAGCTGCTAAAATCGTTGAATTGGCTGAAATCACTATCGCATCATCTGCGGGTGAAGAAGGCAAATTATTCGGTTCTATCGGTACTAAAGATATTGCTGATGCAATTACTGAAGCAGGCGTTGAAGTAGCGAAAGCTCAAGTACGTATGCCTTTAGGTACAATCCGTGAAACGGGTGAATTCGAAATCGCAATTCACTTACACAACGATGTTGATACTAACATTAAAGTTGTTGTTATCGCTGAAGCTTAATTTAGTTCGCTAAATTACGTTGATAAAATACCGTTATTTCTTTTTAAGAATAGCGGTATTTTTTTGCCTATTGTTTCCGATAGTATAAATATTTTTACCTGAAAATTATCACTGTAAAATAATTCCCCTCTAAAATATCATCAAAAAGTAGGTATACTCCAGTCGTTAGCATTAAGTAAACCTCGTTCAATTAAACCGCCAATACCTTGTAAACCACCAGTATGTAATAAGACGAGGCGATGTCCTTTAGGAAAATACTGCTGATCTATTAAGTCTAATAACGCTAAAATCATTTTTCCTGAATATACAGGTTCAAAAATGAAACCTGTTTGTTGGCTAAAGCTTAATATTTTCTCCACATCTTCTTTACTAAATTTAGCATAACCGCCACGGTGAAATTCTGGCATTATTTGCCAATTACTGAAATGTAGATTATCACCGAGCAGGCTATTTACTTGTTCTGTTAAGTAACCATCTTGCTTTAATACGCCAATCCCTAAAAGATTATGCTGATTATTATCTGCTTTTATAAGTCCGGCTAATGTACCACCACTACCCACAGGCGTTACTAAAGTATCAAATTCACATTGTTGATTTAATTCAGTTATGACTTCGCCAACGCCAGCTAATGCTAAGGTGTTACTGCCGCCTTCAGGCACAATTAAATAGCCAGGGTATGTGAGTTGTAATTGAGCTAAGTACTCCTTGTTTTCACGAAGTCGATAGGATTTTCTGTCAACAAAGTGCAGTTCCATGCCCCATTGCTGCGCCATCGAGAGGGTGAAGTTACTCGCATATTCTTTTTCACCACGAATAATACCGATACTTTTTAACCCCTGCTTATGGCAAGCAAAGGCGAGGGCGTGAATATGATTAGAAAAACTACCACCAAAGCTTATCACACCAATATAGTTATGTGCTCGGGCGTGGCGTAAGTTAAATTTTAATTTACGCCATTTGTTGCCAGATATTATCGGATGAATAATGTCGTCTCGTTTGATCGAAACAGAGAGTTGATGCTTCTCAAATAAAGGGTGGATGATTTTCTGTAAAGGAGATTCTGTTTTCATAAAAGGTAATGTTATTCTTTACTTAAATATAACTACTCGATAAAAAACTTGCGCCTTCAATGGAATAGGGGATAATGATTTATAGACATCTGACTATAAATAATAATATTGATAAATGTCACTTATTAAAAAAATAAATAATTTTTTCTCCAAAGTTGAGTCCAAAGACTTGTTAGGTGTAAGTTTACATCAGCATTCTTTTGCTTTTTTTTCCTGTCCAGAGCAGGGGGAATCTCAGTTTCAACAAATTAACTCGCCATTGGCAGAGCATCCTCAACAGATTAAAATTCAAAAAGAAAAGTATCAGTTGCAAGGGCAATGTCATCTAGTGCTGGCTTCATCACAAACCCAAATATTGCAAGTCGACAAACCCAATATTCCCGATAATGAATTAAATGCCGCTTTAAAATGGCAGATTAAAGATCTCGTTAACCATTCTCCAGAAGATATGGTACTCGATTATTTTGACGGTCCAACACTTTCTGGTGGCAATGACAAAATAAACGTTGTTTGTGCTTCTAAAAAAGAATTATTAGCCTTAATTGGTCCACTTAATCAAGATGGGCTAATATTGAAGACGATTACTACCGAAGAATTCGCCTTTGCCAGTTTATTGCCAGTGAAAGATGATGCCTGTTTAATGGTATGTCAGCAACCTAACGAAGAAATAATTTTATTGATCGTTAAGCAAGGCAAAGTATTCTTCTCTCGTCGTTTACGTGGTTTTGCTCATATTGCAACCAAAACAGAAGAAGAGTTATCGTTTGGCATTGTTGATAATTTAAACCTTGAAATTCAACGCTCAACTGACTATTTTGAACGTCAATTAAAACAAGCACCTATACGCAGTATTGAAGTTATTGTGCCGATGGCTAATGAGGCGTTACTTGCACGTAAATTGGCTGAAAACACCAATGTTGCTGTGAACTTATTCACCATGCCTGAAGGTTTTAACCATGCACGAGAGTTTGCGGTAAGCTTAGGAGCAACAAAATTGAATAATATGGAGCCAATAAAATAATGGCAAAAAATTCAATTAATTTACTACAACAAGACTTATTGCCTAAACAAGTGCTGGTGACTTTACCCCGCGTTGTTATGCTTTGGTGTTTAACTCTCGTCTTTATGTTGTCTTGGACTTTTTTCAACCTTTATCAAGTAACTGAATTGACGGCTAAGTACGTAGCGCTTTCTCAAATAAAAACTAATCAAGATAACCAACTTGCTCAACTAGAAAATAAGCTCAAAGCGAACAGGGCAGACGTAACAGTGCTTGAAGAACTAGCAATGTTGAAAATTGTTTTGAAAAATAAAAGTGTGCTACTGAATGAATTAACTGATCGCACTCATACTTCGGTGGCAGGCTTTGCCTCATCGATGACAGAACTGTCTTTAATGCATCATAAAGACATTAGTTTGCAGCATGTTAATATTACTTATCAAGATTTAACGTTTTCTGGTGTGGCGCGAACGCCAGAAGCTGTACCCGCATGGTTAGCTAAATTTGAAACATCAAAGTTTTTATCAGGTAAATCATTTATTAATTTTTCTCTTAACGAAAATGAGCAAAAGCTTACCGAATTTTTAGTTAGTTCTAAATCAAAGACCGGAGGCGCCGATGAATAAACAATGGCAAGCGTATAGTGAAAAATATTTAACGATTACTCCTCGTGAACAATATATGGTGTTATTAACTGGGTTAGTTGCCATTATATTTATTATTCATAACTTCTTTATTGATGATAACGCGCTAAAGATTGTTAAGCTTGATAAGCAAATTATACAAGTGAACAACGACAATCGAACAGCTAAAGCTTCTATATTAATTTTTGAAGAAGGCTTGTCAAAAGATCCTAACGAATCATTAAATAAGCAAATTTCACAATATAAAGATAAATTAAATAAGGTTGATGTAAATTTATTAAAACTTACCTCAGACTTAATAGACCCTGTTCAAATGCGTTACGCGTTAATGCAGTTATTAAAAACCCAGAAAGGTGTTTCTTTACAATCATTTCAAGTTATTGCTGCACAGCCGATGAACATCGCTAGTACAGCGACTGCGGTTACCGATGATGGCACTAAAACGGCTATCGTTAACTCTGACCAGCCAGAATTGATACTTTATCGTCATGCGATAAAAATTAAACTCAGCGGTAGTTACTTTCAATTACGTGACTACTTAACACAGCTGGAAGCATTATCTTGGAAGTTTTTTTGGCAAGAGTTTACTTACCAGCTAAAAGAATACCCAGTGAGTGAGTTAGAAATAGAAATGTACAGCTTAAGTACTAAACGGGAGTTTATAGGTGTTTAAAATCTTAACTTTCAACAGTATTTTTTTTATAATTTTGCTGACTTCTATTGTGGCTAACGCTCAAGATGTTGACCCAACTAAACCGCTTTCAGGTACTGATTTTTCATCAATGAGTAAAGCTCAAACGACACCGAAAGCAGAATTAATATTAGAAAGTATTATTCATGGTGTAGAAGTACACACTGCTGTTATTAATGGCCAAGTGTTAAAAATAGGTGATTTTATTCGCCAATATGAATTAGTAGCTGTGAACAATACCAGCGTGGTCTTACGTTCAGCAGAAAAACGCTTAAAGCTCAGTGTTTTTTCTAGTGTCGTGGTTAAATCAAAATGAAAAGATATGATCAAATGAAAAACACTCAAAGAAAATTTTATTGTTTCACCTTACTGTTAACTTTGTTTGGTTGTCAAACGGCGCCAGATAAACCAACTGAAATGATTAATGCACTAGACAAAGCGATTGAAGAATCGAGTAAACCTGCGCCTAAAGCATTGCAACAAGTGCCAAGTGCTATTCAGCAAGAATTAATGCAACGTAATGTTAGCCAAGCTCGAGAGGGTTTATTGGCAGAAAAACGCTTAGAAATTGCCGCTAGCGATGTTAGCGCACAAGAGTTTTTCGCAGCCTTAGTCGACGAGTCAGCGTACAGCGTTGTTGTACATCCCGACGTAAGCGGTACGATTACCTTGAACTTGAAAAGCAGTACGCTTAATGAAGTGCTTGATGTTGTTGAAGAGGTTTATGGCTATGAAATTAGACGTAGTGGCAAAATAGTACAAGTTTATCCAGCCGGTATTCGCACTGAAACTATTCCACTAAATTATTTGTTTGTTAAACGCTCAGGCATGTCGAGTACTAGTATTAATTCTGGTGGCGTGTCAGAAAATGACCAAGGTAGTGGTAATAACTCAAATAACAGTTCAAACGGTAATTCAAACAATTCTGGTAATTCAGGTGGTGGAAACAACCAAAATAGTCAGCAAGGAAGTAGCGGTATTAATATTTATACTGAGACCACATCTGACTTCTGGGCTGAATTAAAAGAAACGCTAACGGTATTGGTAGGTTCTGAAGAAGGCCGTTCAGTTTTTGTTTCTCCGCAAGCAGGCTTAGTGACTGTTCGCGCTTTTCCAGATGAAATAAAAGTCATTAAGAGTTTTATTAACGATACAGAAACTCATTTACGTCGCCAAGTCATTATTGAAGCTAAGATTATGGAAGTTACGCTCAACGATGATTATCAGCAAGGTGTTAAATGGGATCAAATTTTAGGCAGTATTGGTAGCACTAACTTAGCTTTTTCAACGTCTGGCTCCATCGCTGGCAATGTTATTTCAAATACTATTGGTGGCACAAGTAATCTTACCATTAACAATAACGATTTTTCAGGCGTTATAGATTTACTCTCTACCCAAGGAAATGTTCAAGTATTGTCAAGCCCAAGAATTACCGCTACCAATAATCAAAAAGCGGTAATTAAAGTCGGTGGTGATGAATATTATGTTACTGAGGTTTCAAGTACGACGACTACCGGTACGTCAACTACTACTACACCTGAAATTAACCTAACCCCTTTTTTCTCAGGGATTGCTTTGGATGTTACCCCTCAAATAGATGGTAATGGTGAGGTTATTCTTCATGTTCATCCTTCAGTTACTTCAACTGATGAGCAGACTAAAGTTATTAAACTTGGCAGTGAAGAAATAATTTTACCACTTGCACAAAGTAGCGTACGTGAGTCCGATACTATTATTCGTGCTAAATCAGGTGAAATAGTGGTGATTGGTGGGTTAATAGAAACACGTAAAGTGATGTTAGATTCAAAAACACCTTTTTTGGGCGATATTCCATTTATGGGAGAGTTATTTAAAAGTAAAAGTGAAACTACCCAGAAAAAAGAACTGGTGATCATGTTAAAGCCGATTGTTATTGGCCAGGATACTTGGAAAAATCAATTACAAGATGCTCGCTCATTATTGAAACAATGGTTTCCTGAGGAAAATGATTTTTCTCAAAGTGAAAAAGGTAGGTCTGATGATTCTAGCGACAATGAATAATAGCTAAAATCTATGTACCTTTACCACTTTGGTTTAACGGAACTTCCGTTTACATTAACACCAAATACTGCATTTTATGTAGGGTTAGAGCCGCATAACGAAGCGTTAGCTGTTTTATTAACCGCGCTGAAAACAGGTGAAGGCTTTATAAAAGTTATCGGTGAAGTCGGTACGGGTAAAACCCTGCTTTGCCGTAAACTGCTTAACGAAATACCCGAACATTTTGTAACCGCTTATATTCCTAACCCTTATTTAAAACCTGATGAATTACGACGAGCGGTGGCGGTTGAATTAGGTATCAAACAAGCACAGCGAATGTCAGTGCAATTGCTTACTCAACGTATTCAACAGCGATTACTAGAACTTCATTTAGCCGGACATTCGGTAGTGCTTATACTTGATGAAGCACAAGCGTTACCAGAAGAAAGCCTAGAGGCTTTACGCTTATTTACTAACTTGGAAACTGAAACACGTAAACTTTTGCAAGTTGTGCTGTTCGCACAGCCAGAATTAGATGAGCGCTTAGCGACGAAAAGATTTAGGCAGTTAAAGCAACGTATCACTTTTTCTTATAAATTACGTGCCATGACAGCGCCAGAAGTTCAACGTTATATTCAACATCGTATGCAAGTTGCTGGCTATAAAGGTGCTTCTTTATTTAGTGCCGCCATATCGAAGAAGGTGGCGAAAGTTAGTTTAGGAATCCCACGTTTAGTTAATGTGTTATGTCATAAAATGTTGATGTTAAGTTATGGCCAAGGTCAATATCAGATAACGAACAAGCATTTATCTGTGGCGATAGAAGATACCGAAGCAACAACTCAAGCGAGCAATGTTAAAGGCTATTTAAGTATTACGGGTCTGATCATTTCAGCCATCTTAATTGTCTATGTTTTAAAAAATTATGGAGTGATCGCTTGAGCGTAATTAACCAGATGTTAAAAGATTTAGATCAGCGTAAAGCTCAACAACAAGGTTCGAGTGATTTTACCGTACCTGTTTCTTCAGCGTCCTTAAATAAAAAAACTGTTTTTATCAGTTTACTGGTCATTATTTTATTAAACATTTGCGGTATTTTTGTTTGGCAATTGTATGTTGAAAACCAAACATTAAAAATGTCTAATTCTTCAGAAATTAATCGAGTTGAAAAAAAAGCCGAGCAAAATCAGGTCGTAATAAGTGAAAGTTTAGCGCAACCACCGAACATCACTGAACCAGTAAACATGACCAAAAATAGTGTTGCAGCATCTAAACAGGCTAGTTTGAATAATAATTTGAAAAGAGAACAGCTAATTCAAGTTGACTTAAACCAAGCTAATTTAGCTGAAACTTTGTCTCAGAATATTACAGCCGAAGAAGCGCCCAGTAAGATTGATGTACCAGAGACAAAAAATAGTGGCTTAGTGAATGACTCAAATATTCAACAAGCGTCAATTGACTCTTTAGCGCCAGTAGCGAAAAAATCAACATTAACAATATCTCGAAAAGCACTAACGCCTTATCAACTTGCTGAGCAAAAATTAAAACGTGCTGAGCAAGCGCTTGCCAACAATGATATTTCTAAAGCAGAGACTATGTTCGAAGATGTATTATTAGTTCTGCCAACACATAAAACAGCGAGAAAACATTTAGCGGCTTTATGGTTTGGCCGTCAATCTTATGCTGCTGCGTTAAACTTACTTTCTCAAGGCATTAACTTATCCCCTGATGATAGCGAATTTCGGGTGATGCAAGCTCGAATTTATTTACAGCAAAACAGACTACAACAAGCATTCGCCACTTTAAATAATATGCCGAATGTCAATGATGTTATTAATGTCGAATATCAGAGTTTACGCGCAACAACAGCGCAGCAACTTAAGGAATTCACATTTTCTGCACAAGCCTACCAAATTTTAGTTAATATCGAACCTACTTCGGGGCGATGGTGGTTAGGCTTAGGCGTAGCTTTGGACAGTAATAGTGAATTTAAGCAAGCAAGTACAGCGTATCAAAACGCATTAACTAAAACAGGGTTATCTGCAAGCGCTGAGAATTTTGCCCGTCAGCGTATTATCGAGTTGGGAGAATAATTATGGCAGCACCTAAATTAAAAATGCGCCTAGGCGATTTATTAGTACACGAGCATATCATTACTAATGAACAATTAATGCAGGCACTGAATAGCCAGAAAGCGACAGGACGAAAACTAGGCGATACCTTAATTGAACTTGGCCACATCGGCGAGCGTCAATTACAAGAGTTCTTAGCGCAACAGCTTAATGTACCTTTCTTAGATATTAGTCAACGTCGTATTCCCAATGAAGTCGCCTCATTATTACCAGAAGTTCATGCACGTCGTTTACGCGCGTTAATCATTGAAGACCAAGGTGAAAGTGTCTTGCTAGGGATGAGCGATCCTGCTGATTTAAGTGGTCTAGACCAGCTTGAAAGAATGCTTGCTCCGAAAAAAATAAACCTTGCCGTGGTCATGGAGTCACAGCTTTATCAAGCATTTGATGGCTTGTATCGACGCACAGCAGATATTGAATCATTCGCCAGTCAGTTAGAAGAAGAGTATGAACAAACCACTGATTTCGATTTATCATCAACATTTTCAGATGACAGCGGTGATGCAACGGTTGGTAAATTATTACAATCGGTCTTTGAAGATGCGGTGCAGATGCGTGCCTCTGATATCCATATTGAGCCAGATGAAAATCTATTGCGCATTCGTCAGCGAATAGATGGAGTATTACAAGAAAATATTTTAAAAGAAAATAAAATTGCTTCAGCCATGGTTTTACGATTGAAACTAATGGCTGGCTTAGATATTTCAGAAAAACGTTTACCACAAGATGGCCGTTTTAATCTTCAAATTAAAGGCCATAATATTGATGTGCGTATGTCTACTATGCCAGTACAGTACGGTGAATCGGTCGTTATGCGATTACTTGACCAGTCTGCAGGTTTGCTGTCTCTCGATAAAATTGGAATGCCTGCCGACTTAGTCGCCCGTGTTCGTCACCAAATTACCCGGCCACATGGTATGGTGCTAGTTACAGGGCCAACAGGTAGTGGTAAAACAACAACTTTGTATGGCGCGTTAACCGAACTTAACCAAGCGAGTAAAAAAATTATTACCGTGGAAGACCCCGTAGAATATCGTCTACCTCGGATAAATCAGGTGCAAGTCGCACCAAAAATCAATTTAAATTTTTCAACCGTGCTACGTACTGCGCTTCGTCAAGATCCCGATATTATTATGGTTGGCGAAATGCGTGATCAAGAAACGGTCGAAATTGGTTTACGTGGCGCATTAACAGGTCACTTAGTACTATCAACACTGCATACCAATGATGCCATTACCAGTGCCTTACGATTAATTGATATGGGCGCAGCGGGTTTTCTTGTTGGTAGTTCACTACGCGCGGTGATTGCACAACGTTTAGTACGCAAAGTCTGTGAATATTGCCTTGAAGACCATTCGCCAGACAGTCAAGAAATGATGTGGCTGACTCATCTTGCTGGCGATGAAGCCACAACAGCCAATTATAAAAAAGGTCGTGGCTGTCAGTCATGCCAGTATACAGGTTATAAAGGACGTATAGGTGTATTCGAATTATTAGAAATGAATGATGCGATGATGGCGGCTTTAAAACGTGATGATGCTGAAGCATTCACTGAATTAGCAAAAGCTAATCCTACTTTCACACCGATAGCACAAGCGGCGTTTAATTATGCTAAACAGGGTATTATTAGCGCAGAAGAAGTACTTCGTTTAGTTGATAGTATTGACGTTCAGGGTTAAGAGTAGACTTACTTATGGCTATATTTAGTTACGTAGGCAGAAATGCTAGCGGCTCACAAGTTAAAGGGACAATAGAAGCAACAAACGCTAATACGGTTGCTGAGCAATTGTCACGTCAAGGCATTATTCCCGTTGCTATTAATAAATCAAAAGATAGCGGTTCAACAGATATAGCAAATATAGATATTGGAGATTTACTGGGCTTTTCTGCTATATCACTGGATGAACTCATTGTCTTTTGTCGACAAATGTATGCACTTGTTCGTTCGGGCGTTCCAATATTACGCGCGATCAACGGTATGGCAGAATCAAGTACTTCTGATAAATTAAAAGTTGCTTTAACTGATATTGGTAGTCAATTAGAAGGCGGCTACACCCTTTCAACCGCTTTAAGTAAATACCCTAAGCTTTTCTCACCTCTATTTGTTTCGTTAGTCCATGTTGGCGAGAATACCGGGCAGCTAGATGGTTCGTTCTTAAAGCTGGCCAATTATCTTGAACGAGAGCAAGACACCCGTAAACGAATAAAAACCGCCTTACGTTATCCAAGTTTTGTCCTCGGCGCCATTGTGATTGCTATGGTCATTTTGAATATTTTTGTTGTTCCTACATTTGCAAATATGTTTGCAAAATTAGGTGCTGACTTACCCGTGACTACAAAAATGCTAATTGCCAGTTCGAATTTCTTTTTAAACTACTGGCCTCATCTGCTTGTAGGAAGTGTATTTGGCTTCTTTGGCCTAAAAAATTATTTAAAAACTGAACGTGGTATGTATTTATGGGACCGATTAAAAACAAAATTACCGGTTGTCGGAGGGGTGATTGAACGGTCTATTCTGTCACGATTTTCCCATACATTTGCCATTGTACTTAAAGCCGGTGTTCCTTTAACAACAGGATTAACCTTAGTTGCAGACGCCGTAGATAACACTTATATGCGAGATAAAATTTTAGCCATGCGCGGTGGTATTGAAAGTGGAGATAGTTTATTGCGCTCAGCCAATGCCAGTAAGTTATTTACGCCTCTCGTTTTACAAATGGTGGCTGTTGGTGAAGAAACCGGTCGAGTAGACGAGCTTCTAGAAGAAGTCGGTGATTACTATGAACGCGAGGTTGATTACGAACTGAGTACGTTAACGGCTCGTATTGAGCCGATAATGATCGCTATTGTTGCCGCTATGGTATTGGTGCTTGCACTGGGTATATTTACTCCAATGTGGGACATGATGTCGGCCTTTAAAGGTAAATAGTGTTTGTCTTTAATTGTTACGTTTGATTATTATCAATGTAATGAGCCTATGACTTGAAACGTAGATCAATTTAGCTTGTTGATTTAATCGTTGAGGTATTTATAGCCTAATAATTTTTATGGATTAAGTTAGTTATAATATGACATTACAACAGGTAAGTGCTAAAAAGGGTAAGTCGTTAGCTGAAAATCTGATCATACTCGCTATGATTGGCTTACTTATGGCGACATTCCTCTATTATTTTTTTAAACAAGAGCAGCATTTATCACGTGTAGGTTTTGATTCTGTTGCCAATACATTTTCCGCACGAGTTATAGGTATTCATGCGCAATGGTTTATGGATAATAAACCCACCTGGGTCTTGATCAAAGAAGCAACAGCAGTCAATGGCGATCGCGAAAATAATCGCATTGCCGTAAACAAATTGGGTTGGGTTGATATAGCAACTGTAAATAACCTAAGTAATGAAAACGAGTGTCAGAAAATATGGCAACAAGTGTTAGCAACACCTATGATTTATATAAAACAGCCTATTTCAGCAGTAATAGTCAATATAAAAACTAATCAAGTGGGGCAGCAACAAAAATATCTTTGCCAATATAGCTTACCTTCGGGTGAATATTTTGAATATCACCCAAGCAACGGTAAGGTTACTGAAATAAAGATACATTAATAAAAAGTAGTGAATTTGTTTTATATACGTTAATAATGCTATAAAAGTACACTAAGTAAGTGACTTTATTAGTAAATCGTTGTTAGAATCAATTTATAACACTAGTCAAAGCGCTAGCAAAACGATAGAAGAGGTTGTGATGAAAAAACAAGCAGGTTTTACACTCATTGAATTAGTCATTGTTGTGGTTATTTTAGGTTTCTTAGCGGTAACGGCCATTCCTAAATTTATTGATTTAACTGATCAAGCTAAACAAGCCAACATCGAAGGTATGGCAGGTGGTTTTGCAACGGGTATTTCTCTAGCTAGAGCTCAGTGGGAAGCTGAAGGGCGCACGACTACTGGCACAAATAACACCACAGTTTATGATGGTGTGAGTCTAACATTAACCACTGAAGCAGCAGGTGTGCGTCCTGGTTATGTAACGGGTTTAACCGATGGGGCAACATTAGGTGATGGCTTCAACGCAGCTAACTGTAAAGAAATTTGGGATAATATTTTTCAACAACCTCCAACATTAGAAACATTTGCTAACTCAGACAGTACAACAAATTATATTGTTGCTGAAACAGGTGATGTCGCTGACTCACATTGTATTTATTATTTAACAGAAACATTGAATAAAGACGCAACAACGGGGGCTTTTGTTGACCCGGGTGTAGCAAATATAGGCAACAATTTTACCTATTATCCTGCGACTAGTCGTGTAGAGATTAATATTGCAGTAACAAACTAATCGTTAGATAGATAAAAATTTAAAATTAAATTAAAAGGTAAATTATGAAAAAATTACAAAAGCAAGCCGGTTTTACGTTAATTGAATTAGTTATTGTTATCGTTATTTTAGGTATTTTAGCGGCAACGGCAGCACCTAAGTTTATTAATTTGACTGGTGATGCACGTTCAGCTACAGTCGAGGCTGTTGAAGGTGCATTAAATTCAGCCGCAGATTTAGCTCGTGCCAAAGCTTTAGTTTCAGGAACTGCTAATGGCAGTCTTAGTATCGCAGGTTCAACTATTGTGTTTGCTGGTGGTTGGCCAACAGAGGAGACTATTGGTTTGTTACTTGAAATAGACTCTACGGGTAGTGATTTTTCTGAAGTTTCTGGTACTCCTGGAACTTTTACTCATAATGATGCGGCAGAGCCTACAACTTGTCAGGCAATATACAATGCAACCGGTGCAAGCAATACGGTAAGACCAGATATTAAAAGTATAGTGACTGATTGTAACTAATCAATAACAGCTCTATCGATATAAGAAACCGAGCAATGCTTGGTTTTTTATGTCACTTAATATCATTCAGCTTTAAGTTCTTACCCCAAACATCAATAAGAGGGTAAGTGTGCTTTGCTTCTTTAAGTACTTCTTCGTATTGTTCTCTTTTTCCTAAAACACTTAAACACAGTAGTATCTTTGAATAAACACTCGGACGAGGTTTATAGCGCACACGACTTAACCCCCAATCAATATATTGTTGCAGTTTGCCAGTATTCTTTTCTTTAAGTCCTGAGATTAATATGAGGCTGTATATATTAGCCTCAAATCGACTTTGCCAAGCTACAGGGTTAATGATTTGTTCAAATGATTCTATATTTTGGTGACCATTTTTTTCATATGCGGTAATGATAATACCCGTATGTAGAGTTGTCGCTAAAAAAGGTAGGAAAATAACAGGTAATAAAACCGCAACAAAACGTAATAAAAAGGTTTTATCGAATGAAAAATTATTTTTATCACTACTACCTTGTATATCAGTAAACCATAATAAAATTATGAATATAAACCAGTGGCTTATTGAGCTATAAAAAGGAAACTCTAATTGGCTGTGCAGCAGTAATGGGATAATCAATCCTAAAATGGCTAATCGCTTGGCGAGCTTATTATTTATTTTTAGCCAGCTTTTCATATAGGCCACAAAGAAAAAAGCCATTCCTAATAAAGCAACAATTCCACCTTCACTGACCCAATATAAAACTTCATTGTGAGGGTGTGATAACATCAGTAATGGATGGTTAATCTCTGAAGTATCTAATTTTAACTGGTTATTAAAATCTAGATAACTACGTTCAAATCCTCCATAGCCAAAACCAAATATTGGTTTTTCCAATATCATTTTGATTGATATTAAATAAATATCAGAACGAGCCGTAATATTTGTAACCCTTTTTTCGATTAGGTTACTAGGTTTGTCGACAATACTAAGTTGGGCTAAAAATAAAGCTGAAAGTACGATCAACAATAATTTAGTCAATTGTTTTTTATTGACCAAAAATAGGTATGGCGCTATCAATAAGCTTGTGATTATAACTACTAAGTAACCTGTTCTTGAAGAAAGTGGAATAATCAGAAAGCTGGTATTAAATAGTGTGATGTAAATAAACCATTTTTTTAGGAAAGCATATTTTTTTTTGTCAACATCGACAGTTAAATATAAACTCAAACTGATGCCTAAGCCCATAAAACTTGCCATAACATTAGGTTGTAAAAAACTGCCGTGAGGCCGACTAATTCCCATCTTATAACCACCCCAATCACCTGTTTCTAAAATAAAATATTGTACTAAGCCAAAACTTGCTTGTAGAGCAACGGCAATTAATATCCACCAGAGAACTTGTTGAGGGTTATTTCTTAATTCATCAAATTGATATAAAGATAACAGAAGCAATAAACCACCGGCCAAACCTAGTAAGCGTGGAATAGCGTGGTCACTGAACTCACTGCCATAAAACATAGGCACACATAAACACAGAAACCCCAATAAACTGTAAAGCTGTAATTTACTAAGAATGACTTTTTTATTAATAGTAATTTGCCAAAGACCTAAAGAAATAAGTATGGTGGCGATTAACCAACCAAAAACATTGAATGACAAATAAAGCCC
The DNA here is from genome assembly GCF_014077245.1 of Colwellia sp. BRX8-9. Taxonomy (NCBI): domain Bacteria; kingdom Pseudomonadati; phylum Pseudomonadota; class Gammaproteobacteria; order Alteromonadales; family Colwelliaceae; genus Colwellia; species Colwellia sp. BRX8-9. Next base: position 35,232 of record NZ_JACGVN010000010.1, on the reverse strand, counting down.
TGTGCCACCGGGTGTTTCAAGAACAATATGCATGGCAAAGCAGAAGTATAAAATGAGAAAAAATCGGAAATAGGGAAATAGCGTCACGGTAATTTAGTCAGAGAAAATAGTGCATAAAGAGTAAAGTGCTTCATCTATATTTACAATATTTAATCGGTTAATTGTTTGTCGTTTACAAGATATATTTTTATAAACAAATACGATATGCTATTTAATATTAAATAGATGAGATTTTTCAAAAGTGAAAGTATCAATGGACTCTAAAGTGACACTAATACAGTCAAAAAAAATTACTCAAGGCTTTACGCTTATTGAGTTGATCGTGGTTATTGTTATTTTAGGTATTCTTGCTGCCACAGTAGCGCCAAAATACATAGACATAACATCTGATGCTCATACAGCGACATTAGAAGCTGTAAAGGGATCTTTAGAAGGAGCGTCGGCTCTTGTCTATAGTAAGTCTATAGTTGCTGGAAATCAGAATATCCATAGAAATGATTCACCAACAGTTGCCTTGTCTGATGGTCCTCTTAATATTCATTACGGTTACCCCAAAGCAAATGTTGCAGATTGGAAAAGGTTGATTGAAGTTGACGAGAATGTTTATTCTATGCTCATTGCTGGAGATGGATCATTAATTATATATAGATCCGATAGAGAAGGTGCTCCCCCTACTCGCATTGTATTTGATTGTATAGCTTATTACAGGCAAGGGGGCGAAAATCGTAAGTCTGTAGCAGGGGTAAACCCTTGCATTTAAATTATGAAACTCTCTAAGTAAAGAGATTTAATAAGGGGGAGTTAATGCTTTATAAATTGAATTATAATAACTTTAAGAATATAACTGGTTTCACTACAATTGAACTAGTTGTTGTGATCATACTTATTGGTATTATTTCTGCCACCGTAATCCCTAAAATGCAATCAACAGGTGGATATGAAGAAATAATCTATCAAGATGAAACCGTTACCAAACTTCGCAGTATTCAGTTACGTGCCATGCAAGATACCTCTGTTAGCGGGTGTCATGATGTATTAGTTACGAGTGATAAGTTAGGTATTCCAGATGTTAGCTGCACAACTTTTGTTGATAATAATGTGAACAGTACCACCATCGTTAAAATAATCGAAGATGGGGTGAGCTTTCAATATGCAGGTGGTTCAACACTTTTTTCTTTTGATCATTTAGGACGACCTGTTGATTGTGTTTCTCCTTGCCAAATTAGTATAGTTGGTAAAGAACAAACCCTCATTGTTGCCATTAACGATCAAGGCTATATTTATGCTGTTAATTAATCAGATAAAATATCAGAGTACTGCAAAACAAACTGGCTTTACGCTGATTGAAATTATTGTCGGTATCGTGGTTTTATCTACTACTTATGCCGTGCTAACAACTTTGATATATCCTCTAGCAAGCCAAAGTGCTGCTCAAGTTCATCAGATCAGAGCTGCGGAATTAGGTCAATCCATGATCAATGAAATTTTAGGCAAAGCCTTTGATGAAAACTCTGATATGTCCGGTGGTTTTTTACGATGTGGAGAAATTTCTGCAGATCTTTGTACTACATCGGCGAATTTGGGTGCTGACGGCAGTGAGCAGCGCGTTGATTATAATGATGTAGATGATTACAACTCGATTAATTTTACTGACGATAACATTCTCAACTCTCAAGGTAATCCTATTTCTGATGTTTATGTCGGCTTCTCTATGAATGTTTCGGTAATTTATGACAGTGATTATAGTGGAACATATGATGCAAGTGTTGATGATGAAAAAACAACAAAGTTAATTACTATTACTGTGCGCAGCCCACAAGATGATGATTACATTTTTTCGGTATATAGGGTGAACTTCTAATGCTTTCTCGTTTTTGTCAGCCCAATAACCTTAAAATAAATGCTATTCATTGCTTACATTCAAAAAAAGAAAACTTTAAAACGGGGCATTTTAAAAATATAAAATCAAAAGGCTTTACGTTAATTGAGTTTATAGTCGCTATGGTATTATTGGGTATACTCGCGGTAGGTGTTAGCTCTTTTTTACAATTTGGCAGTCAAATATATTCTGATGTATCGGCACGAGATCAAATATTATCATCTGCCCGGTTTGCCATTGAAAGACTCAACAGAGAACTTAGAGGTGCGTTGCCTAATAGTGCACGGATAACGACCAACGGCTGTTTAGAGTTTATGCCGATTCAATCTAGTGCTATTTATGTTGATATCCCCGTTGCTCCAGACTCAGCAAGTGATAAAGTTACTATTGTGCCAGCTTCGACCACGGTCAGTATTACAGATGTAGTAACCTTTAATGCGATCGTTTACCCTTTAAATTCGAATGATGTTTATCTTTCATCTAATCAGAAGTTTTATCCTATTGATAGTGCAATTTATTCGACTAACTCTTCGATAGACCCGCATGTTTTAACATTAGATAGTTCAGTGCTATTTGCCGAAGAATCAACAACCAACAGAGTATATTTTATCGACGACTCTGTGATGTATTGTATCGAAGGCAGCGATGACAATAATAGTTTAATTCGATACGATGTGACAAGTCATAGTATCACCGGCGAGCCAGTCAACTTAAGCAATAGAGCTGTAATGGCAGAATATCTAAAAGATGATTCTGCCTTTAGTACGATTGGTGCTAATTTGCAGCGAAATGCAATTGTTTCGATTCGATTATATTTTACAAGGCAATTCGAAGAAATTTTATTTGAGAATGAAATACAGGTGCCGAATGTTCCATAGCGATAGAAGTATAAATTTACATAAACGCGATGATTGCGTTATTCAAGTCACAGCCAAGCAAAAGGGTAGTGCTATCGTTATCGCTATTTTTGTCATTGTGGTAATGGCTTTACTTGGTGCGGGGTTGGTTAAAATATTATCATCAAGTGCTGAGTCTGTAGCTTATGAAGTTATCGGTACGCGTGCATATGCAGCAGCGCAGACGGGGGCTCAATGGCAATTACTCGAAGTTTTTCCTCATGACACTGATATAAGAACGACATGCCAAAATATTATAATTGAACCTGATTTTTCGAATGTTAAAGGTTTAGAGAATTGCGAAGCTTTAGTAACCTGTAATGATGACGGTGAATTTGATGGCACAACCTACTATATTATTACCAGTACAGGTCAATGTTCCATCGGCGGTGTTATAACATCTCGTACCGTTAAAATAGAAGCAAGAAGCCTATAACGTCTGTTGCAGTGTTTTAGCATTAAGTGTTAGAAATTTTTACAGTTTACTTTATGTATATATACCTAAAAGAGCAACCTGTTGTTTTTTAATGGAATTTACTGGTTGGCATAACTTGTGCTTACTAGTTGATATACTAAGTTTTTCATTAATTGAGAATTATAATGATTAAGTTTTCTTTGAAATTAGCTGTTTTTCTAATTTATTTGTTATCAAGCGCAGCTCATGCTGGCTTAATAGATGAATCTGGTGTTTGGGTTTGTGACGATCCTGAAGATGAGGTTTGTATAATCAGTGATGTAATCCCTGAAGAGTTTTATATAGTTAAAGGTCAATTTCAGTGGGTATGGGCATCTTATGTAAATACAGAGTTTTATGACGGGAATCAATTAATGAGCCCTGAAGATTTTCATCTAAATGAAGGGTGGCGATTTGCAACTACAAACGAAGAATTATTTGAACTATCTGAACTTACACTTAGTGATTTTACCAATGATAATGGGAGTTTAATTGAAGCTGCGATATATTGGAATACACGCTATATGGGTGTTGATAGCCTTAATTTAGATGATAGTGACATTTCAAGCGTTTGGGTTTCTAATGTTCATGACAATTTCTTTTTCGATACTTTTTACGTTCGCAATACTCCAGCTCAAGTACCTGAACCTACAACAATTATGATTTTTGCCATTGCTTTAATCGCATTATCCATGAGAAATCGTGTAATTCAATAGTTTCGAATTTGTAGCGTTTACGTGCAAACAGCCTCGTCAATACGGGGCTTTTTATTGCCTTAAAATAATTATATAGGACCTATATTAGGCTCGCTAAATTTATTTGAAAAGATGTGCCGATAAAAAACAGTTGGCTTTTAAGCCGAACATTCATCTTTATTCATTAGTCATCATGAAATTTTATTCACCGATAAATATGATTAATTAGCATGGTAATCTCGTGGTAAAATGCTGAAATTTATTAAATAGGTTATCCAAAAAGATTGATTTTTAATTCGCGGCGAGTGTAAAAATATTTTTGTCATTTTATGGTAATAATTAGGGAACTATTGGTGTTGAATACAAGACTAAAGATTGGCGAAAGTGTAACTGCACCGCAAAAGTAAGTAACACAACCGATAAACGTAATTGTGCAATTGTAACATTTTGTCCAAATCGAGAAAATGTTACTATGACTTTTTAACAAGAATGAGGGATTTAATACATTATTGATTAACAATTCCCTCAATTTTGGCTTAGTCATTAAAAATATGCTAAAAAAGTGATGTTTTTTATCATTCAAACAACACAAATTTGAAACACTCAGGTATGATTAGCCCATATAATATATTATTAACAAACTTGACAAAATGCTCATTGATTAACTCAATGCTTTGTTGAGAATAAAAGAGATTAATTCTCTTTTTATAACACTTTAGGATATTTAGATCTTATGTTTAAAAAATTACGCGGCATGTTTTCTAATGATTTATCAATAGATTTAGGAACGGCGAACACTCTTATTTATGTAAAAGACCAAGGCATCGTTTTGAATGAGCCTTCGGTAGTTGCTATTCGCCAAGACCGCTCTGGTGGTTCAAAAAGTGTAGCTGCAGTAGGTTCTGCTGCAAAACAAATGCTGGGCAGAACGCCAGGTAATATTGAAGCTATTCGCCCAATGAAAGATGGTGTTATCGCTAACTTTTTTGTTACTGAAAAAATGCTGCAATACTTTATTAAACAAGTTCACAGTAATAATTTTTTACGCCCAAGTCCTCGTGTACTTGTTTGTGTTCCTTGCGGTTCTACTCAAGTTGAACGTCGCGCTATTCGTGAGTCTGCACTTGGTGCTGGCGCCCGTGAAGTTTATCTTATTGACGAACCAATGGCTGCGGCTATTGGTGCAGGTATGCCCGTTTCAGAAGCTACAGGTTCGATGGTAGTTGATATTGGTGGTGGTACCACTGAAGTCGGTATTATTTCATTGAACGGTGTGGTTTATTCTTCTTCTGTACGTATCGGTGGCGATAAGTTTGACGATGCCATTATCAATTACGTACGTCGTAATTTTGGTAGTTTAATTGGCGAAGCAACCGCTGAGCGTATTAAACATGAAATTGGTTCAGCCTACCCAGGTGAAGAAGTATTAGAAATTGAAGTACGTGGCCGTAACTTAGCTGAAGGTGTTCCTCGTAGTTTTACGTTGAACAGCAATGAAATATTAGAAGCACTACAAGAACCACTAACCGGCATTGTTAGTGCTATTATGGTTGCTTTAGAGCAAGCGCCACCAGAACTAGCCTCTGACATTTCAGAACGTGGTATGGTACTTACTGGTGGTGGCGCATTATTACGTGACTTGGATCGTTTATTAATGGAAGAAACTGGCATTCCTGTTGTCGTTGCTGATGATCCACTTACGTGTGTGGCTCTTGGTGGTGGTAAAGCGCTTGAGATGATTGATATGCACGGCGGCGATTTATTCTCTTATGAATAAGTAACCTTCCGTCTGTCGTTGTAGGGTAAATTTAGCGGGTAGAAGTACTTATTGACTGATGTCATCTTGTATTTATTACTTAAATTTACCTATGTAGCTTAACGATGACCATTCCCTAAATAAATTTTAGGTTTATATGAATCCAATATTTAAACATGGCCCTTCCCCTCAGCACCGCCTCTTGTTGGTGCTGTTTTGTTCTGTGTCTTTAATTTTTTTCGATCACAAAATGAATAGCTTTGAAAATATTCGAGGTTATTTACAGTCTCTGGTCAGCCCCTTACAGTATTTAGCGACGACTCCTAAGCAAGTCATGACTTGGGCTGCCGAAAATATTGTTACGCGGCGACAACTACTCAGTGATAACCAGCAATATAAAGTTGAAGAATTGCGTTTTCATCAACAACTATTAGAACTTGAAATTATCAAGAAAGAAAATACGCGGTTGCGTTTATTACTGGCCTCGCCGATACGTGGTGAAGTAAAGAAAATGGTCGCTGAAATAATATCAGTCGACTCTGATCCGTATAGTCAGCAAGTCGTTATTAACCGTGGCAGTGATGATGGTGTCTTTGAAGGTCAACCTGTTATTGACGATGAAGGTATTGTTGGGCAAGTATTACATGTGGGCATTAATAGTAGTCGGGTTATTTTAATTACTGATGTCACTCACGCCGTACCTGTTAGAGTTAGTCGAAATGGTGTGCGTTTAGTCGCTTCAGGAACAGGACAAATAGACAGATTAACCCATAATTTTGTGCAACACAGTACGGATGTTCGCACGGGTGATTTATTAGTAACTTCAGGTCTTGGTGATAAGTACCCTGAAGGGTATCCTGTTGCACGAGTGACCAAAGTTTCACAGAATGATGCAAATGCCTTTGCTTTAGTACAAAGTCAGCCGGTCGCTAAAATTGATCGATTACGCTATTTATTATTGCTGTGGCCTGAAAAAGCATCAGAGATTTTTGCGCCTTCGCAAAAAGTAGTAACACCAAACGTACCTGATAATAAAAAAAGTGAAGATAACACAGGACTAAATAATGTCGATACGTAACCTTTTGATTATTATTTTTACTACGGTTATCGCTTTAATCGCCAGCATTATGCCATTACCCCAGAGTATTGATGTTTTTCGTCCAGACTGGGTATTAGTGGTCTTAGTATACTGGTGCTTAGCCTTACCCGCGCGTGTTAATGTTATAACCGCTGGTTTTGTTGGCTTATTACTTGATGTTTTACTGGGGTCTATTCTCGGTGTGCACACGATGGCGATGGCCCTTGCTGTTTATATTATCGCGGGCAACTTTCAAAAAATTAGAAATTTCTCTGTTTGGCAACAATCACTCATTGTTGGTGTTTTATCGGCGTTATATCATTTAATTGTTTTTTGGATGCAACGGTTTTTAACTGATGCCGTGTTCCTACCTAGTTATTTATATCCGGTGATCACAACGATTGTACTGTGGCCTTGGGCGTTTTTATTATTAAGAAAAGTACGTCGTCACTTTCGTATTACTTAACCCCTGTTATTGACCCGTTAACTGAGTAATTTTTCTATGAAGCCTGTTTTAATTTTAGCGTCACAGTCACCACGAAGAAAAGAATTACTTAGCCAACTTGGTTATCAATTTCAAACTATTTCTGCTGATATCGATGAAAGCATCATCGACAATGAATCACCAAGCGATTATGTGTTACGTTTGGCGATTGAAAAAGCGACGGTAGTCTCAAAAAATCAAGTAGCAGGCAGTGTCGTTCTCGGTTCTGATACTAGCGTTATTTTCGACAATCATATTCTTGGTAAACCGGAGAATATTGCAGCATGCTGTCAACAACTGCTAATGTTATCAAACAACACTCACCAAGTACTGACCGCCATTGCCGTTGTAAAAAACAAACAAATATTATCCGCGGTTATTTCTACGGATGTTACCTTTAAAAAATTGTCTGTTGAAGAAATTAAGCGCTACTGGCATACCGGTGAACCTCAAGATAAAGCAGGCTCGTACGGTATTCAAGGTATTGGTGGACAATTTGTGACACAAATTAAAGGTAGTTATTCTGCTGTAGTCGGTTTACCTTTATATGAAACAGCAAAATTATTGGCTGAGTTAGGTTTACCTACCCCTGTTCAAGACCAAGCAAGCCCCCTCAGCGACGGAGAAATTTTATGAGCGGTGAATTACTGATTAATGTAACCCCAAGTGAAACTCGAGTTGCGCTAATAGAAAATGGCGTATTGCAAGAAGTTCATGTTGAACGTGAATCTCGTCGTGGTTTGGTTGGCAATATTTATCTAGGTAAAGTTATTCGGGTTTTACCGGGTATGCAAGCAGCCTTTATTGATATTAATTTAGAAAAAGCCGCGTTCTTACATGCTTCAGACATCAACACTAAACTCATTATTAGTAATGACGATTTGCCCGCTGACCACGTACCTGACATTAGAGCGTTAGTGCATGAAGGCCAGCAAATTGTGGTTCAGGTCATTAAAGATCCACTGGGCACCAAAGGAGCGCGCTTAACCACAGATATTACCGTAGCCGCTCGATATTTGGTGTTAATGCCAAATGCTAATCATGCGGGCATATCACAACGTATTGAATCTTCAAAAGAGCGCAATCGTCTCAAAGATATTATTACGCCATATTGTAGTGAGGAACACGGATTTATTGTTCGAACGGCTGCTGAAGGTGCTGATGAAAAAGAATTAAAACATGATGCTGAATTTTTACGTCGTGTCTGGAAAAAAGTGCAAGACCGTAAAAAAAGAAAGCAAATGAAAGCGCCTATCTATCAAGATCTTTCATTAGCATTTCGTGTACTCCGTGATTTTGTTGGTATTGATCTTGAACGAATTCGTATCGATTCAAAACTGACTTTTGAGCAGTTGCGGGAATTTACCGAAGAATTTGTCCCTAATTTAACCCCTTTTTTAGAAAATTACCCAGGGGAGCGACCAATCTTTGACTTGTTTGATGTCGAAAATGAGATACAAAGAGCGTTGCATAGAAGAATTGAATTGAAGTCGGGTGGTTACTTAATTATTGATCAAACCGAAGCGATGACCACGATTGATATAAATACCGGTGGATTTGTCGGCCATCGTAATCTAGAAGAAACTATTTTTAATACTAATTCAGAAGCCACACAAGTCATTGCTCGACAGTTGAGACTGAGAAATCTAGGTGGCATCATTATTGTCGATTTTATTGACATGAACAGTGCCGAGCACCAAAAACGTGTGTTACACAGTTTAGATGTAGCGATGGCGAAAGATAATGTTAAATACAGTATTAGTAAGTTTTCTAAGCTTGGCTTAGTAGAAATGACCCGTAAACGTACCCGAGAGAGTCTAGAACATATATTGTGTGGAGAATGTTCAGTGTGTTCAGGTCGAGGGCATTTAAAAACTGTTGAAACCGTTTGTTTTGAAATTTTGCGTGAAATAGTACGAGTAAATCGCGCCTATGATTCAGATAAATTCACTGTTTATGCTTCTTCTGCAGTGAGTGAGTCACTAATTAATGATGAATATCATCACCTTGCTGAGTTAGAAGTTTTCATCGGTAAGCAAATTAAAGTTCAGACAGAAACCATGTATAATCAAGAGCAGTTTGATGTGATTATGATGTAATTAAAAACTATCGATAAAGGCCATTAGGGTCTTATTGTTACTTAAACTTAGGTTTATAGTTCCAGACTAAACCTAAGTACCTACATCCGTGTAGGCACAGGTTTACAGGTATAGAGTTCCAGACTAAACCTAAGTACCTGCATCCGTGTAGGCATAGGTTTACAGGTATAGAGTTCCAGACTAAACCTAAGTACCTACATCCGTGTAGGCACAGGTTTACAGGTATAGAGTTCCAGACTAAACCTAAGTACCTACATCCGTGTAGGCACAGGTTTACAGGTACAGAGTTCCATACTAAACCTAAGTACCTACATCCGTGTAGGCAATTTAGTATAATGGCTTCAAAACCTGATTTGACGGTAAATAAATCAATCACCGTAAGTTAAAAATTAAGATAATTAAGTGTGTAGTAAATTCATTTTATGAGTATTTCAGCTTTTTCGAATCGTTGGTTAAATCGACTGTATAAAGTATTGGCAATTTTGTTGGTGCTTTTTGCGGTACTGATCAGTGCGTTTCGTTTATCTTTGCCCTACGCACATAATTTTCATCAAGACTTACAATATTATCTCAATGAAACTTATGACAGCAATGTAAGCATAGGTTCGTTGAGTATGGAGTGGGCGGTTGACGGGCCGACGATAGTTGTTGAAAAAGTCAATGTACTAGATACTCAAACCGCTAATATATTTGTGTCTCGCATGGAATTGACTGTTGATTTCTGGGGAAGCTTACGCCAACAAAAATTGATTTCTCAAGATATAACCTTAGCAGGTGTACAAGTTTTTTTTGATAAAGCATTATTAACGTCAAAAGATCAAAACGCGGAAGATAGTTCGGTTATTGCTACCATCAGCGATGTATTGTTTCAGCAAATTAATCGCTTTTCATTAATAAACAGTAATATCACCATACAAGATGAGTCAAAAACGCGAACCTTTTTGGTCGACCAACTTGCTTGGGTCAATAACGGTAATCATCATCGAGCTACGGGTAGTATGCTTATTGACGGGTTAACATCTAATAATATTAAATTTAATCTTGATGCATCTGGACAAGACCTTCGTGATTTAAGTGGTCAACTATACTTTGAAGCGAATAAGCTTAATGTAACTCCGTGGCTAGATACTGTTTTTGCTATCGAAAATGACAAAACTTATTCATCGGTTAATTTTAGTGCTTGGTATACCTTAAACAAAGGCAAAGCCAACAGATTACAAATCGCATTAGGCGATAATGAAGTGAGCTGGCTTTTTAAAGATGAATTACACAGTATTCGTATCGATGAAGGTAATATCTTGGTTGAAAATTTTGACGATGCTAAAAATATAAGCACTACGACCACACCATTACAGTTCTACACCAACAATAAGGCTTGGCAGCCTTTAACCATCAACACGAGAAGAACGGCCAATGGCCTACTTACGTATATTTCTTCATTAGAGCTGTTTGGTTTAGCTGACCTTTATCCACTTTTTTCTGGCCACCCAGAAAGTGAAACATTATTAAATGATCTTGCTCCGGTTGGACAGATAACCGACGTTTACTTGCTCAATAATGACGATGATATTAAAGCCGTAGCGCAATTTTCGGATGTTACCTCTTCGTTTAGTCAAGGGATCCCCGGCGTTGAAAATGTCAGTGGTGAACTTACCTTCACTCAAAAAAACTTGCAGGTTAAGTTGTTAGCTCAAAATGGAGAGCTAGATTTTGACCAACACTTTCTTTATCCCATTCCATACCAATCGATTGCTGCACAAGTTAATGTCGACTTTAATCATGCTGAACTATTAGTGAAAGTTCAGCAAATCGAAATGATATCAGAACAACTTAATGCTACCGCCGATTTAGAAATTAAAGCGCTAGAAGATGAAACAATCACGATGGCATTACTCGCTAATGTGCATCAAGGTGACGCTAAGCTCGCAAACTATTTTTACCCACATCTATTGATGGGACAGGAACTGGTCGATTACTTAAACTTAGCCATCATTGACGGTGAATTCGCACAAGCTCAAGTGCTTTTTAATGGGCCACTCGATAAATTCCCATTTGAAGATAATAGCGGTATTTTTGTTGTTAATGCAGAATTGGTCAAGAGTAAATTTCAGTTTGATCCAAGTTGGCCGGTGATTAATGATTTTGATGCTAACTTAAATTTCACTAACAACAGCATGCTAATTACGGGTCGAGGTGGCGAGCTTACTGGCATAGACGTTACCGGTGTTAAGGTTGCTATTGATGATTTAGCTGGCCAACAAATATTAACGGTTGCCGCGAATTTTAAAGATACCCAAGCCAATGCAGTAAGTGACTTAATGAACAATAGTCCGTTGGCCGACACGGTTGGAGAGACACTAAACCAGCTACAAGTATCAGAAAATATTTCAGGTAGCTTTGCACTAAATTTACCTTTAAATGATCTTGATAGTGCTGTGGCAAGTGGCAAGGTTGAGTTCAAGAATAATAAAATAGCATTGCAAGCACCTGCCATGAACTTTACGGAAGTGAATGGTGAATTGAGCTACGAAAATGATGTAATAAAGACGCAAGGACTGACATTAAATTGGCGAGAAATGCCCTTAGTACTGAAAGTAGAAGCCCAGGATACTAACCGTAAATATTACCAAACATTGATTAACCTACAAGCGCAGTGGCCAGAAACCGTTTGGAAAAAAGAGCTGCCAGAATTACTTGAAAAATATGGTCAGGGTCTGTTAGCGTGGCAAGGTGATTTAACGCTAAAGATGCACCACCAAGGTGGTTTTAGTTATGAACTCTTACTGGACTCTACTTTAGAAAAGATAGCACTTTCATTACCTGCGCCTTATAAAAAAATAGCCGATGATGTACTTAATGTTGCGGTAAAAGTTTCTGGAGAGGAAAATTCATCAGTACTTTACGCACAAATCGGTGATGAGCTAAATTTTTATGGTGAGTTAAATCATAGTAAAGTGCAATTTACTAAAGCACATTTAGTCTTAGGTAATGAACATATGTTATTACCAACGGAAGGCTTTCATATCACGACAAACTTATCTACCGCCTCAGTAACCGAGTGGCAACCGTTAATTTTTGATATTCTTGATGGCATAGAACAAGCATCGGTAAATACAGCTGCAGATAATGTTGCCCTGTTAAGTGCGCCTAAACGTATTAGGGGCAAGGTTGAAAAGCTTAATGTGTTAGGACAAGAATTAACTGACGTCTCTTTTAATCTTAACGATGAAGAGCAATGGTGGTTACTTGAATTGCAAGCCAAAGAAACACGTACCAAAGCTAAGTTTTATCCTGATTGGCATCAACAAGGGATAGAGCTTAATGCTGATTTTATTCATTTAACGGCAGATGATGAACTTGTTAATGAAAACCTTGTTGAGGAACCATCAGCAGAACCGATAAGTAACGATGTTATTTTCGCTAATATTCCGCCTATTCGTGGGAAATGTTCGAGTTGTAGCTATGGAAAATTTGATTTTGGTGAAGTTGATTTTTCTATTGAACGGTCTGCTGTCGATACGTTAACCATTAAAAAATTTACGGCTACACGGGGTAAAACACAATTAAGTTTTGATGCCAGTTGGCAACATAATGCCGATGAATCTCAAACCACTATTATAGGCAAATTGAAAGCGAAAAATGTTGATCAAGAAGTCGAGAAATTAGGTTATCCTTCAACGATAAAAGATAGTGAATTGGACATGTACTATAATTTTAACTGGACAGGTAGCCCATTAGATTTTGCGATAGAAAGCTTTAACGGTACAAGCCAAGTTAAACTTTCAGACGGATATTTAGCTGAAGTACCTGATCAAGCCCGAGCATTTTCACTACTCAGTTTACAGTCCTTAGTTCGTAAATTGAAGTTTGATTTTCGAGATATTTTTAGTGATGGTATGTTCTATGATTCCATTAAAGGAGATTTTGAGGTCAAAAATGGCGTTGTTTATACCGATAACACTTTCATGAAAGGTGCGGCAGGCGACTTATCTATAAAAGGTAATACCAACTTAAACGACCAAGTACTCGATTATAAAATGTCTTATAAGCCCAATTTAACCTCAAGCTTACCTGCAATTGCCTGGATAGCGACATTAAACCCATTGACCTTTATTGGTGCTTTGGCTCTTGATGGCGTTATTACCTCGCAAGTTGTTTCAGAATATAAAATTGAAGTTACTGGGCCAATTGACTTACCCGTAGTAAAAGTCGTCGATAAAAAAACCCAAAATATAAAAGTTGGCCGTTCAACACCTCCTGAAGTTATTGATATCATTCCTGATCAGAACAATATCACTCCTGTTACACCAGCAAATAAAACAGAGGGTATAAAAGATCACAAGGAAATAAACCTAGATGGTTAGACTTACGGCAATACAACTATGCTCTGTACCCAATGTTGAAGAAAACCTAGTGAGTATTGAGGCTGAATTAGCTCGATTATCGCCAGTTACTTCGAATGATGAACATATTGTCGTTTTACCTGAGTGTTGTTTGTTCTTTGGAGGAAAAGACGCCGAGCAATTAGCGGTATCTAAACGATCATTAAAAGATAAGCTGGCAACGTTAGCCAAAAAATATCAGGTGCTTTTGGTTGCTGGTAGTATTCCACTAGCAACCTCAGCCAAAATTGAAGATAAGTTTACTAACAGTAGTTGTATTTTTTCACCGCAAGGTCATGAGTTAATACAGTACGATAAAATTCATTTATTCGATGCTAATGTTGAAGATAACGAAAAAAGTTATCGTGAATCTCGCTATACTCAAGCGGGTGATAAAGTTTGTTGTTGGCAAGCTGAAAATGTGAATATTGGCTTAACAATTTGTTATGACTTGAGATTTCCTGAACTTTATCGCCAACTTCGCTTGTTAGGTGCTGATGTTATTACGGTACCAAGTGCCTTTACTACAGTAACCGGTCAAGCACATTGGCAAACATTATTACAAGCACGTGCCATTGAAAATCAAGTGTATATTGTAGCTGCAGGCCAACATGGTACGCATCTTAATGGTAGAGAAACATGGGGACACAGTATGATTATCAGTCCTTGGGGAGAAATACTTAGCTGTATAGAGCAAGGTATTGGTAGTATTAGTGTTGAATTTTCCCGTGACGAACTAGACAGAGTAAGAGCAGCAATGCCTGTTACTGAACATAATCAATTTGAAAGCACATTAAAACGCCCAAATTAAATAAATTAATACGATAAGTGAAAAATATGAATAGTGTTGAACGTGAACTTTTAGCCGATAGCCAAATTGACCGAGATCTTTTAGATCAAACGTTAAACAATATATATCAACGAAACATTGATTTAGCCGACTTATACTTTCAGTCGAGCTGTCATGAGTCATGGATGCTAGAAGATGGCATTGTCAAAGAAGGTTCATATAATATTGAACGTGGTGTTGGTGTGCGAGCAATATCAGGCGAAAAAACTGGTTTTGCTTACTCTGATGATATTTCTCCTCTCGCGTTAAAAAAAGCAGCTGATGCCGCTAAAGGTATTGCAAATGCCGACCAAAATGGTCGAGTACTTGCTTTTAAAAATCAAACAGTGAAATCAGTTTATCAAGCCACTGATCCGTTAGGCAGTCTAGCGCAAGAGCAAAAAATCACCTTAATGCATGAAATTGAAGCCCATGCTCGTTCAGTTGATAAGCGTGTTCAGCAGGTTATTGTTAGTTTGTCAGGTGTTTATGAAAAAATATTAGTGGCTGCTAGCGATGGTACTTTTGCTACTGATATACGACCACTGGTTCGCTTAAATTGCTCAGTATTAGTTGAAGATAATGGTAAACGTGAACGTGGCAGTGCTGGCGGTGGTGCTCGAACTGATTATAGTTATTTCTTTGAACTTGAAAATGGTAAAGCACGTTATTTAGCTTATGCCGAAGAAGCGGTTCGTCAAGCTTTAGTCAATGTGGTGGCAATAGAATCTCCAGCTGGCATGTTACCTGTTGTACTTGGTTCAGGTTGGCCGGGCGTGCTATTGCATGAAGCCGTTGGTCATGGTTTAGAAGGTGATTTTAACCGTAAAGGTTCGTCAGCATTTTCAGGTAAAATTGGTCAAAAGGTGACTTCTGATTTATGCACTATTGTTGATGATGGCACAATCCCTAATCGCCGTGGTTCAATTTCAATAGATGATGAAGGAACGCCAGGACAATACAATGTACTGATTGAAAAAGGTATTTTGAAAGGTTATATGCAAGATAAGCATAACGCTAAGCTGATGGGTGTAGCACCTACCGGTAATGGTCGCCGTGAATCTTATGCACATTTACCTATGCCTAGAATGACTAATACTTATATGCTTGCGGGTGAACATGATCCAAAAGATATTATTAAGTCAGTGAAAAAAGGCATTTACGCGCCACATTTTGCTGGTGGTCAAGTTGATATTACCTCTGGAAAATTTGTTTTCACCAGCTCTGAAGCTTACCTTATTGAAAACGGTGAAATTACTTCGCCAATAAAAGGCGCTACGTTAATTGGTAGTGGTCCTGAAGCGATGAAAAATGTCAGCATGGTCGGTAACGACCTGAAACTTGATGCTGGCGTTGGTGTTTGTGGAAAAGATGGACAAAGTATTCCGGTAGGTGTTGGCCAACCTACTTTGAAAATCAATGAAATGACAATTGGTGGCACTCAGTAGTTCATTTCTGAATAAATTACTTTTAAGAAAGTCATCCGCTATTTAGAAATAAATGGCTGATGACTTTTTTTTTGCGCTAGCTATTAAGAGGAATATTTTGGCAATACATTATAAAAGTAATAACAATCGCTATTTTTATTAACAGGGATTGAAAAACAGTTCTAATTGTTATAATGTAACAACATATGCGTAGTAATTACTTTTTATTTACACAGTTTTTTTCACAGAGTCGGCAATCAATAATAAGTTTATTGATCATGTCTGCATTTCTGTGCGCCACGCTTAGTCATAGTTCGCATGGTGAATTGATACCTGATAATGTTGAATTACAGCAGTGTAAACTGTGTCAGCATAACATTGACACGCCAAAGAATAATATCACCTTAAAACTGGTTAACGTCAGTAATTATCAACAATCCACGCAAACGTTAATTATAGTTAATCGTTACACGCCATTTTATTTGATACCACAGTTACGTGCCCCCCCTGTTCAATAGATAAAAATTAACACAGTTCAAAAATAAAAATTTTAGGAAATTAGCTTAATCGCTAATCTTCTTTAGATCTATCTATTGGAAAAAAAATGAAATCAATTTATATCAATAAAATTGCACCTTTGTGTGCCTTATCATTATTAATGGTCGGCGCTGCCAGCCATGCTCAAAAATTTTCAGGCGTAGTATTTGATGCCGATGGCAACAGGATTGCGAAAGCTAAAGTTTCTTTGGTTAATACTAAATATAAAGCAGTTACTGACGAAAAAGGCCAATTTACTTTTAGTGACATTGGTGTTGGTAAAGTAGAACTTCATGTTAGTGCTAAAAACTTTAGCCATATCAACGAGTATTTCACCATTACCGATCAAGACATTACCGAGGTGACAATTTCACTGAGCGCTACGGTCATGGAAGTGGTCGATGTTTATGCGACACCTTTGCATTCATCGAGTATTGAGTCGGCCTTGCCAGTAAATGTTATTTCTGGTGACGAGCTGCGTTTAAAGCAAGCATCTACTTTAGGTGAAACACTGAAAAATGAAGTGGGTGTACATTCAAGTTATTTTGGCCCAGTTGCAAGTAGTCCTATTATTCGTGGTATGGATGGACCAAGAGTGTTAATCACACAAAATGGTTTAGACGTAGGGGATGCATCTCGTGTAGGACCAGACCACGCGGTTGCAGCCGAAGCTGGTACTGCCCAACAGGTAGAAGTACTTCGTGGGCCGTCAACGCTTTTTTATGGCAGTGGTGCGATAGGTGGTGTGGTGAATGTCGTTGATAATCGAGTACCTACAAATATTGATAATCAGGTCGATTATTTACTTAAGCATAACGATGTTGCAGATGAAAGTGAAGCAACACTCAATGTAAACACAGGGTACAAAAGTCTAGCCGTTCATCTTGATGCGTTTTGGCGTGAATCTAATGATTATAAGATCCCAGGCTATGCGACTGCAGAAGAAGACCATGATGAACATGAAGAAGGTCATGATGAACATGAAGGCGAAGAAATTAAAGGTATTCTAGAGAACAGTGCCTCGAAGTCATCAGGTTTTACCCTGGGCTCAAGTTATTTGTTTGACGCAGGATATATTGGCTTTTCGTATGGACGAATGGAAAGAACTTACGGTATTCCTGGGCATTCAGAACACGGTGAAGAAGAACATGAAGAAACAGGAACTGAAATCAGTGAAGAAGGCGCTGTTTTTGGTGATTTAGTACAAAACAGATATCAACTATTGAGTGAAATTAGTTTTGAAGACAGTTTTATTAATCGCGTGATGAGTAAAGCTGCTTACACAGATTACCAACATCAAGAAATTGAAGGAGGAGAAGTCGGTACTCAATTTAATAATGAGATGTTAGAAACACGCTTTGATCTTTATCATCAAGCCGTTAACGGTTGGAAAGGTGCATGGACATTGCATTATAAAGAAAATGATTTTAATGCGATTGGAGAAGAAGCATTCACGCCTCCTTCAAACACAGAATCAATTGCCATTGCTTGGCTTGAAGAGAAACACATAGACGATGTTTTATGGCAATTAGGAATACGTGCCGAACATGTAACCTTGAGTGCAAATAGTGAAGTTGAATCACACGATGAACATAGCGATGAACTAGACAGCCATGACGAAGAAGAGTCGCATTTTAATAAACAGAGCTTTACGCCTATAAGTGCCTCTTTAGGTGCTGTATGGGAATATTCAACGGGTTATAATTTAGGATTTTCTGCTGCGTTTTCTCAGCGAGCACCTTCAGCGAGTGAATTGTTTTCGAATGGTGCTCATATCGGCACGAATACTTATGAAGTTGGGGCATTGTTTGAGGTACATGAAGAAGACCATGAATTACATGTAGACCTGTCTGATCAAAATGTTGAGTTAGAGACAGCTTATAATCTAGATCTTACTTGGAGAAAATTTGAAGGCGACTTTGGTTTTGTTGCCAGTGCTTTTTATAATCATATTGACGATTATTATTATCAAGCGAATACTGGGCTATTTGCAGAAGGTGGCCATGATAGTCACGATGAAGCCATTGAAGAAAATCATGAGGAGGAAACTGCCGGTTTGCCCGTTTATGTATTCCAACAAAATAATGTGGTGATGTATGGTGTAGAAGCTGAGTTTTTTTATCAGGTAGCACCTTCACTTAAAGCGACGCTATTTACTGATTATATTCGTGCAAAGCTTACTGATCATAACAATGATAATCTACCTAGGATCCCGCCAATGCGCGTTGGTGGTCAATTAAATTATATGACCGATAAGTATTCAGCAGAGCTAAGTGCAACACATTACTTTAAACAATCAGACACAGCGGCATTAGAAAGTGAAACAGATGGCTATACTATGCTAGATGCTAACTTTAATTACTTTATTAATAATGTTGGCGACGATATGGTGGCATTTTTAAAAGTGAATAATATTACAGATGAAGAAGCACGAGTACATACGTCATTTCTCAAAGGTGTTTCACCATTACCGGCACGAGGGTTTACGGTTGGTATTAGAGGAAGTTTTTAAGCAGTAGAATAATAGCTTTGTAGATGAGGCCAAGGCTTCATCTACAAAGTATGTTTAACGATTTACTTTAATCTAAGACCTGATTTTTCAATCGTGATTTTGTCTTTCTTCAATAAGTTTCCAACGGTAGCTTTAAAGGTTTTTTTACTAACACCAAGAATACGCTGAATAAGTTCTGGCGAACTTTTGTCATGTAATGGGCTAAAACCATCATTTTCTGCAATGTGCGCTAATAATTTATCGGCAAAGTCATTAACTTTCCCTTCACCTGAACGAGAAAGTGATAAATCGATACGACCATCTTCACGGATGTTTTTAATAAAACCGTCAATAATTTTACCAACACGTAATGGTTGAAAAATTTCATTGTCGTAAAGTAAGCCCCAGTGCTTATCGTTGATAATCGCTTTGAAACCCAGATCAGTTTTTCCACCAATCATTAACTTAACTTTGTCCCACTTTTGATAATCAGCAGGCCAAATATCAATATATTTGTCGAGCTTACTTGAAGCGGCAATTCGGTCTGTGGTGGTATCAAGAAAAATACGTACTAGATAATATTTCCCTTCTTCCATTGGTGTATGCTGCTGATTAAAAGGTACTAATAAATCTTTAGGTAACCCCCAATCAAGGAATGCACCCATTTTATTGAGCTGTTTTACTTTCAATGAAACGAATTCATCTACTTGGCCAAACGGCTTTTCAGTGGTCGCAATAATGCGTTCAGCTGAATCAACATAAATGAAGACAGTGAGTTTATCGTCTACTTTACAGTTTTCAGGAATAAAACGGTTCGGTAGTAATACTTCACCCAGTTCTCCAGCACTTAAATAAGCACCTTTTTCGGTGACTGCAACTACAGAAAGGGTATTATATTTACCAATGTCGGCCATTTGAATTTACCAAGAAAATTAATATGAAAATCTTAAGGGCTATAATAACGCATATCAAAAATGAATGATGTTATTTTCTTGGTTTGGTTTGAATATATTCAGCGTGGCGTAGCTGAAGTAAATCGCCAATTTTGCGAATAACATGCTCTTCAATACTTGCCAGCTCACCATCGGCATAAGCCATATTCCATAACTGCTTAACAATTGATATTCGTTGTTCGATAGAAAAATGTTTATTTATTTTCGATGTATATCGATAAAAATCAGTCGCTTGTTCACTTTGAATCAGCGCCTGGTCAATAATTTGCTTAACTTCTTCTTCATTCAAGTGAAACTGTTCAACGAGTAACACGGCCAGTTTAGCTTGTTCTTTTTGGTCAAAGTGTCCATCAGCACGCATCACTTCACACAATAATACCGCACAGGCTAGCTCTATAGTCACCTCATCAGAATTTTTTTTAGTGTTAGTGTCTGTTAAATCATCGGCCAGGTTTTGAAAAAAAGAACTGATTTTTGTAAGCATGTTTATTCCTTAAATAAAGTAATCACTTTATTGTTACGCTCAGCAATAAAGAAAACAAGCAGATAATAGCTATATTTGATAACAAAGTGTGTCTGATTGCTATTTTTTGCTGGTAATATTATGATAACAAACTGATGACAGCGCTGTCTTTGTTGGCAAGGTTGCACTAAAGTTTATAAGGTAAAAGAATGTTAAGTCAGTATCCCTCTGCAGTTGTAAAAGCAAGTCCAAATAAAAAACGACTATTGTCAATTGACGCTTTACGTGGTTTCGATATGTTTTGGATTTTAGGCGCTGAAGGTTTGTTTGCAGCATTATTTATAGCGACAGGCTGGCCCATTCTTGCGGTGCTTGCACAGCAAATGGAACACAGTGCTTGGCATGGGTTTCGTATTTATGATTTAATTTTTCCATTATTTATTTTTCTATCAGGAGTCAGTCTAGGTATCGCAGCAAAGCCCTTATCAAGCTATGAGCCAGAACAAGCAAAATCGATTTTATATAATGGCATCAGGCGCTTATTGCTTTTGATTAGTTTTGGTATTTTATATAACCATGGTTGGGGCGGCGGTATTCCCACATCATTTGATAGTATCCGTTATGTTAGCGTACTCGGGCGTATTGGTATTGCGTGGTTTGTAGCAGCATTATTAGTTTGGTACGTCAGTGAAAAAATACAGTGGTTCGTTGCAGGCGGTATTTTAATAGGATATTGGTTACTACTAAGCTTAGTCACATTAGGTGGATATGGTGGCGGTGATTTTTCAGCGAATGGAGCATTGAACGCTTGGTTTGATCAACATTTATTACCGGGGTCAACTTATCAGGGGCTCGCCATCGACCCAGAAGGGTTGTTATCAAATATAACATCGATTGTAAATGCACTAGCGGGTGTCTTCATTGGTCGTTACATGATAAAAAATATTTATACGCCCAAGACACTATTAACCGGTCTTTTGGTTATTGGGACCTCTATTTTATTACTCGGTTATTTATGGGGCGTTTTTTTCCCAATTAACAAAACATTATGGACGAGTTCATTCACTTTGGTCACTATTGGTTACAGTATCTTATTACTGACGCTATTTTATTGGCTGAT
This sequence comes from Colwellia sp. BRX8-9, assembly GCF_014077245.1. Lineage (NCBI taxonomy): Bacteria > Pseudomonadati > Pseudomonadota > Gammaproteobacteria > Alteromonadales > Colwelliaceae > Colwellia > Colwellia sp. BRX8-9. The sequence continues at coordinate 13,689 of NZ_JACGVN010000010.1, read as the reverse complement.
TGATGTAGTAGAGTTCACCCTATGGGCTAAATTTTTCGCAGTAATTGGTACGAATTCAATCATTATTTATTTAGGTTCGAGTATTGTTGATTGGCAATATACCTCGAAAAGTATTTTCGGAGGCTTAATCAACTCTGTACCTGCAGGTTGGCAAGATTTTATTCTTTATGCTGGCATGGTGCTTTTACAATGGCTAGTCCTGTATTGGCTATATCGAAGAAATATTTTTATAAAAGTATAAATATTGGTTAAAAGGACGAATATTGTCGAGGACTGTTTTTTCAAGGCAGTCTTTTTTTATATCAGTAAATAAATAGTGGTTTGTTAACTTATTGTTTTTGATTGAAAAATAATGTTTTTTTGTTTTTGTTTACTGAATTTGTTATTTCGGCGCGTATCTTGTAACAAGCATTTACAACTTAATTGATTGTATAGACTGTTAATTAGCTATCCTATAGACAATTAAAAAAATTATTAGTTCAGATCACATTTATGAGGACATAACCGTGACACGTAAAAAACAAATTATTATACCCATTGCCATTCTAATCATTGGCATTTTATTGTTTTTTGGCTTTTCAAGCATGAAATCGCCACCAGAAGAAAAAGCGGAAGTTGATAATACCCCCATCGTTGCTGTTGAAGAGGTTCATGTTGCACCGATGAATTTAACGGTTAAATCATATGGTGTCGTACAGCCTAAGTATGAAACCGAACTTGTCGCTCAAATTAGTGGTGAAGTAGTTGAACTGGCAGATGTTTTTGTACGTGGTGGTTTTGTTGCAAAAAACCAATTGCTCGCCCGTATCGACCCTAATGATTACCAAGCTGCATTAATTGATGCTGAAGCAACAATGGCCTCGGCACGTGCTTCGCTAGAAAAAGAGCGTGCCCAAGGGCAGGTAGCTGAACAAGAATGGAAACGCATTACGGATACTTCTCCTACTGAATTGAGCTTGCGTAAACCGCAACTAGCACAAGAACTTGCTAATGTTAAATCAGCACAAGCCTCTGTACTTCGCGCCAAACGTAACCTAGAACGTACCGAAATTAGAGCGCCTTATGATGCAATGATTGAAAGTCGTATGATTGGTTTAGGCTCTTTTGTCGGTACTGGCACTAAAGTGGGTAAATTATTAGGAACAGGGGTAGCTGAAGTTCGCTTACCCGTAGCCGATGATCAACTGCAGTTTTTAGCTTCACAAGGGGAAAATGCCCAGGTTAATTTACTTGGAACATTTGCGGGTGAAAATATTACATGGTCCGCAAAAATTGCTCGCAGTGAAGGTGTTGTAGACAATAAAAGCCGTATGACTTATTTAGTGGCTGAAGTTAAAGACCCTTATGGTTTGAAGTCTCAAAAAAATGTAAATAAACACAATCCTATTCGCTTTGGCTCTTATGTTAAAGCAGAAATTTTTGGTATTAGCCTTAATCGTGCCGCTTTGTTACCTCGATACCTCGTTAGTAATAACCGCGTTGCCATTTTAGATGCCGATTCTAAATTGCACTATGCTGACATCATTATCGCTCGTCAAGAAGGCTCAAATGTTATTGTAACTAACGGTTTGAAGGAAGGTGACCAGCTCATTGTTTCAGCATTAGATTACCCTGTTGATGGCATGAAATTAGCTTTGCAAGGTAGTAAAAGTGAAGTCATTAATCAAGATGAACTTGAAACACAAATCGCAAGCACTAAGGATTAGATGATGGATGATACCAATAAAGGCTTAATTGCTTGGTTCGCCCGTAATAGTGTCGCGGCAAATTTGTTGATGATATTTATTCTAGTGGGTGGTTTTTTTACGATTAGCACCATCAACAAACAAATGTTTCCACAAATAAACATTAACTGGATTTCTTATACCGCACCTTATCCAGGGGCAGCCCCTCAGGAAGTAGAGGAAGGTATTACCATTAAGGTTGAAGAAGCTTTAGAGACTGTTCAAGGCTTAAAACGTGTGATCACTTATTCTAACCGCAATTTTTCAAATGGTTGGTTTGAAGTTGATCTCGATTACGACCCACAAGTTGTTTTAGAAGAAGTTAAATCAGCTATTGATTCTATTTCAAGCTTTCCTGACGGTATGGAGCGTATTAAAGTTGAACGCCAAAAGTTTCGTCAAGAAGTTATGTATATTAGTTTATACGGTGACCTAACTAATGGCGAGCTTAAAGAGTTAGGACGAAAAGTCCATAATGAAATTCAACAATTACCTTTAGTCAATATTGCAGAATTATACAGTGGCTTAGACTACGAAATTTCAATAGAAGTTAGTAAAGATAAGTTACGCGAATATGGCTTAACTTTTAGAGATGTTGCTCAAGCGGTACGTGGTTATTCTGGCAATATGTCTGCTGGACAAATTCGTGCAGAGAATGGCTACATTAATTTACGCGTTGAGAACCAAGCTTATCGAGGTTACGAATTCGAGCAAATACCTATTATTACCTTAGCCGATGGTACTAAAGTCTTGTTGGGCCAAATGGCGACTATTATTGATGGTTTTACTGAAGGCTTACAGTATTCAAAATTCAATGGTGAAAACTCAGTCACTATTTTTATTGGCGCTGCCAATAATCAAAGTATTACTGATGTTGCCGATGTTATTAAAAAGTATGTTGATGAAAAGTCGAATGTTCTTCCTGCAGGCGTTAAGTTAGAAACTTGGGTTGATATGACCTACTATCTTGAAGGCCGTTTGACCATGATGATCGACAATATGAAAAGTGGTGCAATATTAGTCTTTCTAATGTTAGCGTTATTCTTACGTGTCCGTTTGGCTTTTTGGGTAATGATGGGCTTACCCGTATGTTTTCTTGGTACTTTATTCCTGATGCCATTAGAATTTATTAATGTCACTATTAATGTCATTAGCTTGTTCGCCTTTATTTTGGTGCTAGGTATTGTTGTTGATGACGCCATCGTTATGGGGGAGAGTGCTCATGACGAAATTGAACAACATGGCCATAGTACTGAAAATGTTATTCGCGGTATTCAACGTGTTGCTATGCCAGCAACCTTTGGGGTATTAACAACGATTGCGGTATTCTTGCCTTTTCTTTTTGGTGAAGGGCCTTCTGCCGCGTTTGGTAAAGCCATTGGCTCGGTAGTTATCTTGTGTTTAATTTTCTCTTTAATTGAGTCAAAACTCATTTTACCGGCGCATTTGGTTAAAATGAAGATCAAAGCATTTAATCCTAAGAACCCAATCGATAGACTACGTTTATCGATTGATACCAAATTAAAAGCCTTCATTAATAATGTCTATCGACCCGCGTTAATCACTTTTATTAGCTATCGATATGCCGTACTAATGTTTTTTATTAGTTTAATGTTAATCAGCGCTGGCTTATTTAGTGGTGGTTTTGTTCGCTTTGTTGGTCAACCTAAGATCCCACATGACTTTCCTCGTGTTAATGTTGAAATGAATGTAGATGCCTCAGAGAAAGCAACCTTACAAACCTTATTAAATATCCAAGGTGTAATTAATACCATAGATAAAGAGATTGAAGCTCAATACGGTCAGTCAATGATCTCTGATATGCAGGTCGAATTACGCAGCAGAACCAGTGGTCAATTGATGGTTAAATTAGTGATACCTGAATTGAGACCGATGAATACTTTCGAACTGGCTGATTTATGGCGTGCCGCTATACCAAATTATCCTGGGGTAAAATCGTTTACCATTGGTGATAATTTATTTGGCTCTGGCCGAGACGACGGTGATATTGCCTTTAGATTAGAAAGTAAAGATGATGCACAACTACTCGCCGCATCAAGAGAGTTAAAAACTAAACTTAATTCTTTAAAAGGTATTGGCGATGTTAATGATAGTCGTCAAACAAGTGCCAAAGAAGTTCAGTTTGAATTGAAACCGCTTGCTTATAGTTTAGGATTAACTTTAGCCGAAATTGCTTCACAAGTGAGTTACAGTTTCTATGGTTTAGAAGCACAACGCATTTTACGTGACAGCGAAGAAGTGAAAGTGATGATCCGTTATCCACTTGAGCAACGAAGCTCTGTTGGACATGTTGATGATGTGATGATCAAAGCGCCAAATGGTGCGGAATTACCTTTGTCGGAATTGGCTAATATTACCTTACAAGAAGGGGTGACTAGTATTCGCCGTGAAAATGGTAATCGGACAATTAACGTCTGGGCAAGTGTTGACGCTGAACAAGTTGAGCCATTCAAAGTTGCTAAGGATATCAGAGACAACTTTATTCCTGAACTATTAAGAAAATTTCCAAAAGTTCAAAGTGAAGTGTCGGGCAGTATTCAAGAAGAAATGGAAGGTGCGGACAATCAAAAACGTGACTTTATTATCTCATTGTTGATTGTTTTCTCATTACTGGCTATACCATTGAAGTCTTACTCTCAGGCAGTGATGATTATGATCGTTATTCCTTTTGGTATTATTGGTTCGGTCTTTGGCCACTTCCTTTTAGGTATGGACTTAAGTGCACTATCAGTTATGGGGATATTAGCCGCTGCGGGTGTGGTCGTTAATGACTCCTTAGTCATGGTTGATTATGTTAATAATGCTAGGAAATCAGGCGTCAAACTAAAAGATGCGGTAATACATGCCGGCACTAAACGTTTTAGAGCTATCATGTTAACGTCAATAACAACCTTTATTGGTTTAGTGCCTATCATCTTCTTTGAGGTAAGTGCCCAAGCACAAATCGTAATTCCAATGGCGATATCTTTAGCCTTTGGGGTATTATTTGCGACTATAGTTACACTGGTACTGATCCCAAGTTTATATCTTATTATTGAAGATATGAAAAAGATCTTTAAGCGTAAAAAGAAACAACCGCTTATTGCTGAAAACACAGGTGATTTATCGGTTAATTAATCGATAGTATTTTTATCAAAGCCATTACTTTTGTAATGGCTTTTTTATGCGATTCATTAAATTTATTAACCAATATCTCTCTGCTAGCCTGGTCAAGAAAAGCTATCGTTAATAATAATAGGTGGCTATAATGGTGTTAATGCTAATATTAATAAATGAAGCGAACTCATTATAATGAAATATATTTATCTTTTTTCAACACTTACTCTCATGACAATAACGGGTTGTTCGACAACTGAAAATGCTTGCGAAGATATAACCATCGCGAGTGAACAGATTCAAATGTGCCAGTCACTGCAACGCCAAATAGCAGACGCCAAAGGTAAACCTATAAAACGAACTGAGTTAGAACGTCGTTATCAAGTTGACTGCATCGACATTCGCTACTATCGTGATGACAAACAACCAGCAATTTGTGGTAATAAACAAAAAATTGGCGAAGAAATTAAGACGCTTAAAAAAGAGGCTAATCAGTAAACGATTAAGCTCTTGGTCGCTTACTTTAAGGCAAACTTTAGGGTTTGCTTTTTTGTTTACTTTTCTTAAAATTAATCATCAAATGAGTGTGTCATATGTTTAAAAAAATAGTCGGTTTAGTCTTCACTTGTAGCTTTTTATTCTCATGTCAGCAAGCCGCTGAGGAAGTGACTAGCAGAGATACAGCCAATACCGAAGCTATTTCAGCCGCAGAGGTATCAATAATGCCTAAAAAAAGTTTGTCTGCTAAAGCGGAACCTGAGCAAATATCATTTACCGCAACAATTAAATATATGAATTTAGAAGGGGGCTTTTTTGGATTAATTTCTAAAGAAGGTAAGCATTGGTTACCGCTGAATTTAGAAAAAGAATTCCAAAAAGATGGCGCTGTTATCAAAGTAACAGGCAAAGCTATCACGGGTATGATGACTATTCAGCAATGGGGAACTCCTTTTTCAATTACCGATATTGAATTAATTACTGCAGCGAATAAAGCGCCTGAAAATAAGAACCTGCAGTAGTTTTACTTACTGAGCGAAGGTTGCATCAATAATGTTAGATGACTAATGTTAGGTGACGATTTTCACCTGAAATGATGATTTGATAGATACCACGATATTCTTGTTCTGTCATTACTGATACAAAGCTTTGGCTTAGTCATTCTGCCAATTGTATTAAGGTATGTAGCGGTGTTACTTGCAGAGCGAAGGTTGCATTAGTAATGTTAGGTGTCGATTTTCACCTGAAATGATGATTTGATAGATACCACGATATTCTTGTTCTGTCATTGGTGATACTGAGCTTTGGCTTAGTAATTCTGCCAATTGTGCCGTGGTGTTACTGTGTCCAAACACTACGGTGTTCTCTTGTTCTTTGATCAATTGCCAGGCGAGTTGCTCTAATTTATTGGGCGCATAATTTTTGATCGCAAGTTGTTGCTGTTGTGCTAGCGGTGTAGCCGTTGCCATAGTCCGTTGATAGCGCGTACTGTATATATTTTCTATTTCTGCATTCTCTAGAATACGCGCAAGTTCTTTTGCTCTATATGTACCGCATTGTGTTAATCCAGAATCTTCTTGTTCAGTTTTGTTTTCAGCATGACGAATTAAATAAAGGCTGTAGCTTTTACTTTCCTTTTGTACATAAGCGTTTTCAGTCGCATTAACGATTAAAAAAGGTATGTTGATAAAAAAAATTAACAGTAAAATTAATTTATTCATAACATACCTTTTTCGATTCATGCTTATTCACTGTTAAAATAAACGATTCAAACCATTCAATGCAGCAACACGAAATGCCTCAGCCATCGTTGGATAATTAAACGTGGTATTAACAAAGTATTCAATGGTATTACCGCCATTGGTTTGTTGCATAATTGCTTGACCAATATGAATGATTTCAGCTGCATTTTCACCAAAACAATGAATACCTAAAATTTCTTTAGTTTCGCTGTGAAAAAGTATCTTCAGTGAACCGACTAAACTATTTGATATTTGTGCTCTTGCTAAATGTTTGAACTGGGCACGACCAACCTCATACGGAATTTTTGCCGCGGTCAGTTCTTGTTCTGTTTTACCAACAGAGCTTATTTCTGGAATCGTGTAGATACCTGTAGGAATATCAGCAATAAGTTTTGCTGTACTTTGGTGATCTATCATCGCTGAAGCTGCTAACCGGCCTTGATCATAAGCTGCACTGGCTAAGCTTGGGTAACCAATGACATCACCTACCGCATATATATTGTCGACACTGGTTTGATATTGATCGTTGACTTTTAGTTGCCCACGTCCATCTGCTGATAATCCTGCATTTTCAACTTTTAAATCGGCTGTATTACCTGTTCGCCCATTAGCAAAGAGTAAACAGTCGGCGCGCATTTTTTTACCTGATTCTAAATGAACAACCACAGAGTCGTCGGATGCTTCAACTCGTGCAATCGCTTCGCCATGACGGATCACTACACCATTATTCCATAAGTGGTAGCTGAGTGAATCAGACATTTCTGCATCTAAAAAAGAAAGCAGTCTATCTCGGGTATTAATTAAATCTACCTTTACACCTAAACCTCTAAATATAGAGGCATATTCGGAACCAATAACACCAGCACCATAAATAATGATAGAACGGGGATCATGCTTAAGTGATAAGATGGTATCTGAGTCATAGACTCGCGGATGGTTAAAATCAATATCTTTAGGTCGGTAGGGATGTGAACCAGTAGCAATAACAATTTGCTTTGCCGTAATTTGTTCAATAGCGCCCTCGTTATTCACTATTCTAAGCGTATGGGCATCAATAAAAGACGCTTCACCCGAAATCAGTTCAACGCGGTTACGATCATAAAAGCCACTGCGTAGCTGCACTTGTTTACGAATAACCGAAGAGGCATGTTTAAGAATAGCTGGGAACGTTAAATGTTTTGCTTTTTCATGGCCTCTAAAAAGTGGGCTCGCGTTATACTCAATGAGTCGGCTAACACTTTGACGTAAAGCTTTTGAAGGAATAGTTCCCCAATGCGTACAACCACCGCCAACGTCTTTATATCGCTCAACAATAGCAACACGTTTTTCTTTTTTAGATAGCTCCATAGCCGTACCTTCGCCACCTGGTCCGGTACCTATAATTATTGCATCGTAATCGTAATCGTTATTTGTTTTCTTCTTCGTTTTAGCTTTATTTTGAGTTGCCAAAATCTTGCCTTAAATTCCTACTAAGATAAAAAAATTTTAGCAGGAATTTAGACATCTGACCATGTAAAAGCTTATTAATCTAGAGGGTTTATGCCAGTTGGGTTAATAAGCGTTGAAAATGTTGTTGCTGGTCTGCCAAGTGCTGCTTAAATTCTTGGTATTGCGCTGCTAATTCAGAGCTCTCAACGTCGGCGATTAATTTATCGCGCCTACTGGCAAGTAATTTTTTACGCACATCATAGTAGTCATTAATTCTACTAATGAGTAAATCATATTCTTGTTGTAGTTTTTCTCGCATTTGCTCCGCATTTGGATGAGAGAGTAACTTCTTCTGGCTACGTTTAAATACCATAGCTAAGCGCGCTTTTTCAATTTTGTCATCCGGGTAAGTCCGTAGTTTTGAGGTAAGCTTCAAAAACTCACAACCCTTAATCAACCATTTAGTTGGATCAAACTGCCACCAACGAATGCCGTTACGATAATCATTTTCAAAAATATGATGATAGTTATGATAGCCCTCACCAAAAGTTAAAAAAGCAAGAAAGCCATTATCTCGTGCAGTATTTCTTTCTGTGTAAGTTTGTTTACCCCAGATATGTGCCAAAGAATTAATGAAAAAAGTAGTGTGATGGCTTAACACTAAACGCAAGAAACCGACTAAAAGTAAACTACTAATAATATCGCCGTGCCATAAACCAAATAAAATAGGTACACCAAAGTTCATTAATATTGTCAGCAACAAATAATTTCTGTGCTGCCACATTACAATAGCGTCTTTTTGTAAATCACGGGTATTGTCGTAATTAGCATATCGATGCGCTTGATACTCACGAAGCATCCAACCGATATGTGAATACCAAAAGCCTTTTTTAGCTGAATAGGGGTCTTTGTCATTATTATCGACATGCTTATGATGAACTCTATGATCAGAAGCCCAATGTAATATACTATTTTGTAAGGCAAATGCTCCGCCTAGTGCAAAAATGAAACGCAGCGAAGCATGTGCTTGATAGGTTTTGTGCGACCATAATCGGTGATAGCCAGCAGTAATAGACATACCACAATAAATAAAGCAGCATAGTGCTACTACAAGTTCAGTGGTATCAAAACCGTGTGTTATTGCTCGATACGGGACGCCAATTGCGGCAACTAAAAAGGTAATTAAAAACACACTAAAATTTAGCCAAACGATTTTAGGTTTATTCATGTAATAAGAATTCCATCAGTAAAAAAACGAACACTAAGTAAATATTTTCAGTGTACACGTGTACTCTATTTTAACTTTGATCACTTTTCAGTCAAGGTAATTTTTATTAAACTTTTTATCTTCAATCAATAATACTGGATTTAAATGTAGATGTTAGTGATCAAGTTTCTAGTAAATAGATGAAAATTCAGTATGATATAAACAGGCTAAAGTATAGGTTAATTAAGTAATGAGCGGGATTCGGGCACAGCAAAAAGAAAAAACACGTCGACAAATAATTGATGCTGCTCTTGGGCAGTTAAGTAGTGAACGTAGCTTTTCGAGTTTGAGCTTACGGGAAGTCGCTAAAGAGGCTGGCTTAGCACCAACATCATTTTATCGACATTTTTCTGATATGAACGAACTAGGTTTGACGCTGGTCGATGAAGCGGGTTTAACTTTGCGTCAATTAATGCGACAAGCTCGCCAACGAATTGAAAAAGGTGGTTCTGTCATTCAAATATCTGTCGTTACCTTTATGGAGTTTATTGAAAGTAACGGTAATATATTTCGCTTATTATTACGAGAGCGTTCTGGAACGTCAGCTGCTTTTCGAGCGGCGGTAAATCGAGAAGTGCGTTATTTCACCTTAGAATTATGTGATTATTTACAGCAAGCAAATAAATTGAATGCGGATGTGGCTTTTTTACAAGCCGATGCAGCGGTGACTATCGTATTTAGTGCTGGCTCTGATGCATTAGATGTTGATAAAGAGGATCGTCAACAAATATCAATGCGTACCATTCAGCAGCTGCGCTTTATAGCACGGGGAGCTGCTGAATTTAGCAATAGGGGAGTAAAAAAGTAAAAACGTTACTTTTTACGTGAAAGTATCACACCTGTTTCAACATGGTGGGTATATGGAAACTGATCAAATAACGCAAATTTTTCAATATTGTGTGTCTTTATTAGTTCAACTAAGTTTTCTTTTAATGTCTCAGGATTACATGAGATATAAACAATACGTTCAAATCGGCTGACTAACTCAACGCTGTCAGGGTCAAGACCAGCTCTTGGTGGATCAACTAATACTGTATCGTAATTATAGCTTTTAAGATCGAAACCTTCTAGACGACGAAATACTCGCTCACCATTCATCGCTTGACTAAAATCTTCACTGGACATTCTTATTATATCAACATTGGTTAACTGGTTTGCGGTGATATTATTTTGTGCAGATTTTACTGATGTCTTCGATATTTCAGTACCTAATACCCGATCAAAGTTTTCAGCGAGTGCGATACTAAAGTTACCATTACCACAATAGAGTTCGATTAAGTCACCACCGATATTTTGTGTGCCTTGCTTTGCCCAAAGTAGCATTTGCTCATTAACGTGCCCATTAGGCTGTGTAAAACTATTTTCTACTTGCTCGTAGATATAAGTTTTATCGCCAACAGTTAACTTCTCAGTGACATAATCTTTATCAAGGATAAATTTTTGTTTTTTAGCACGGCCAATAATATCAACAGGGGCTATTGCTGAAAGGGTTGATTTTAGTGTTGCCGCTTCAGTTAGCCATTCTTCATCTAATTGTCTGTGATACAACAAGCTTATTAAAAGCTCGCCACTGAGCGTTGATAAAAAATCGACTTGAAATAATCGATGACGAAGTGACGGTTTATCTTTAATTTCGTCAAGCAAGGCTTTCATAGCTTGATTAATGAGTTTACTGGCAACCGGAAAAGTGTCGACGCGATACTTTTCTTTCGTTTCACTATTAAACATAATATAAAATAAGTCATCATTGTCATGCCAAACTCTAAATTCTGCTCGTAATCTATAGTTTAAAGGCTCTGATCGAAAAACATCAAAATTTGGTAAGTCAAAATCACTAAACAATTTAGCGATATCATCCTGTTTGTTATCAAGTTGTTTATCATAAAATTGTGGTGCAATGTGACTAAACATATATAAGCCTTAAACGTAGAAAGAATTAAACAATATTATACCCAACTCTAGTGAGTATTAAAGAGGCGCTGAGTTTAGCGATTGTGATTACTTTGTCTAGTCATTTGTCTATAATTTTCATACAAGAGATTGACTTCTTGCTAAAGTTTTACGAAAAAATGCCGATATAATAGCCATATTAAATTTAAGGATCTTTAGATCTTTGATTGTGTTTAATTAAAATTTAATTAGATACTGGAGAGTAACAATGAATAAAATTGATAATCAGACAAGGTTGCCGAATTATTTAGGGCAAAGTCGTAAAAGTGAACCAGCAAATAATGAAGTCGTTAAACGAGAAATGCCAGCAGAGTCAGTTAATACACTGGCATTAAACCATCGTGCTGCCATTACTATGAAAATTATATCTCAATCAATTTCTAGTCAGATTTCAGCAAATTTTCAAAAGATTACCGATGCACCACAAGCAACTAACGTAGTGATGAGTGATATCAGTAAAACAGCGTTAACTGAAAGCGAGCCATCAACTAGCCTTTTTGATTTCGAAGCAGTGGCTCGTAATGTTATGGACTTTGTTAGCGCGAGTATCTTAGCTGCCCAAGCAAATGGAGCGAGTGAGGACAAGTTGAAAGAGATGTTTGAGCAGGGGCGTGCTGGGGCGAATTTAGGTATTGATCAAGCAAAAGGCGATTTAAAAGATCTCGCCATGCTTGACGATGACTTAAACCAAGGTATAGAAAAAAGTCGTACGCTTATTAACAAGGGAATTGATGACCTCCATGAACAAATGTTTCCTTCAGCCAATAAATCAAATGAGAAGGTATCAGAGTTAACGCCAATTATCAGTTCTACAGCAATTGATAGCGAATTATACACAAGCAATTCAAAAAGTAGCGAGCTGAGTATTACTACTACTGACGGTGATGTAGTTTCAATATCATTTAGCGAATTACAAGAATATGCCAGTAAAGAAGCTTACCAGTATCAAGAGAGTAGCCAAGGGGGATCGACAAATTATAGTAGTACCAGTAGTCAGTATCATGAAATCAACTTTTCTTATAGCGTAGAGGGTGAACTTGATGATAATGAAAAAGCAGCAATCGAAGCATTAATTAAAGACGTAAATTCATTACAAAAAGATTTCTTTAATGGCGATGTTAATAAAGCTTTTGAAAAAGCAGTTGAACTTGGCTTCGATAATAAACAGATAACTAGTTTTAGTATGGACTTGCAACAAACAAAAACCAGTTATGTTAGCCAAGCGTATACAGCAGTGGCAGAGTTGGATGATAAATTAGCGCCTAGTGTCGGAAAAGACCTGAGGCCTTTAATTGACTTCTTAGATCAGTTTAACCAACTACAAGAACAAGCAGATAAAATATTGTCTAAAAATGATGATGCTTTTGGTCTGTTACTTGATGCAGTCTTTAAAGCTGAGTTTGGTGACGATAACGTCGCTAAAGAAAAGTTCGATAAAGTAATAGATACGGTTAAGTCTGACAACATTAAGCTTTAATAGATAAAATAAACCCACGCTAACGTGGGTTTATTTAGGATAACTTACCAAGAAGAACGGTTATTCTTCTTCGAGATTTTTTTCTGGACGTTCCTTAGCTTCACGAACTTTCAAAGTACGCTGCTGAAATTCAGTATCATTAAGCGATGAAACAGCCGCATCAGCCGCATCAGCTGACATTTCAACAAAACCAAAACCACGACGCTTTCCAGTATGTTTATCTTTCATTAAACGAACAGAATGAACTTGACCATGTTCAGAGAATAACTCTCTAATCGATGATTCATTTGCTCGGTAAGGTAGATTCCCTACATATAACGTTTTTATTTCTTCATCAGCACTTTCTGCAGTAGTTGATGAACCTATAAGTGGCGCAATAAAAGTACTTACTAAAACTAATATCGCAGTAATTTCTGGTGAGCTGCCAATAACAGTTGATAAAATGTAAGCAATAACAGCAAATACTACTGCGACTATAAATGTTAACCCTTGAGGAGACTTCATATATGAATACCTAATTATTATTTTAAATTCTAAATTAAAAAACTAAATTGCAATGTACCTGCTACCCAGCCTTGAATATTGTACAAAGTACAAAGTTGTAAAAAAGATAAGTGTAATTTATATGCAAATAACACCTTACTTATATTAAGCAAAAAATAAAAAGTTTACTACACTAAATAAGCATATTAATTAAAAGCACTATTTTAGTGCTTATATAAGCCACTTTAAATGGATTATTATATAGGTGGAATAAGAACACTGATGTTTATTGAGCGATTAGAGAGTATATTGCCCACATTGTTTTTATTTTCAGCAAACAAACATAAAGATGAAAATAGTGCTTGATCCTTTTCAAAATATGTCTAGAATGCGCTCCAGTTCCAAGGGGTAACCCAAACGAACGTTTTGATAAGTTATCTACATCACTTTAGAGTAAAGTAGTTAACTTAACGTTTTATAGATAAGGTTTGAATCTTCGAAAAG
>NZ_JACGVN010000044.1:0-3379 GCF_014077245.1 Colwellia sp. BRX8-9 | reverse complement strand
CTAAGTAACTTATCTTCAATCCAGCCTCTGCGGTGCTCAAAACTCTTACCTGTGAGTTTATCTTCACCGCAAAGAAAAGCTCGGCGAACACAGCGAGAAATGCAGTGGTAATATGGGGTATCAACCAAACTAATCAGTTTTTTTCTAGCAGTAGTCATAAAGAAAATCCTTTTACTTTGACTCTTATAATAAGCCTAGTAGAGGGAATGCTACCTTTCAAATTAACTATGGGTGTCCTGTTTAATCTGTTTAATTTCACTGTTTAATCGTTAATATCTTTCAAATTAGCTATGAGTGTCCTGGTTAATCGATTTTTAGTATAAGCATCTAGGGAAGTTAATTAATACATTGATTTATTTGTGGTTTCCTGTAAATATTAGACGCCTTTGTTACATAGTGTTTCAAGGAGTATAAATAAAGGGATATTTTAAATTAAATGAATATAAAAATAAAAGCATCGTCATTAGCATTATTAATAGGTCTGAATACTGGTTGCATGTCTACAACTCCACAGCAACAAATGTCAGCTGAAGAGCGAGCTCAAATTGTGGAAATGCAAAAAGCCATGATTGGGAAAATGTTTGGTGGTGCAACAAGCTCTGCTCAACAAAAACAAACTGTAAAAGAGATGACTCCTATAGTTACCATATCTGAAAAAGAATTATTAGCTCAAAAGCTTGAGGTAGACACTACTGGTGGGCCCGCACTATTTGCTAGGCATAAAGATGGTATTTTAATTAACAACGAAATGTTCAATGATTTTGAGGGTAGTGTCGCAAGCTTCGGTGGAAACCGTATAACTGGACAATTCACTTATGCTGTGAAAAATTTTGATGGCACTTTTACATTGAAATATAACAAAGCAAACTCTGAAAATGGCCCTATAAAAATTGCTACCGTCGAAAAAAAAGGTAAGTCCTTTAATGTAACGACAGTAACGGGAAAGTCTTTACCTGGAAGCTCGCTTACTCCAACATCAGATGGTTTTATTGTTGGTAGAGCTGGCTCAGCATTTAAATATACAATAGGTAAAAACCAAGTTAAATCAATAACAATTTTAGATAACTATCACATTGCCGATCATCAAAATGGTGATGTTGCTTCAACAAATTACATTCTTCTAGAAAAAAACCCTACCTCTAAAAAAGATTCTTTTGGCAGCATGTTCGATTCAATTAGTAGTATTGGGAATTCGTTAGGTTTAAATAAAGCGGACCACTATATTCTTGTTAATATTAATAATGGGACTATTGTTCCATTAGATGTGAGCTTATCTGGGAAAACAGTTGCAGTACATAGTAACTGTACATCTAAAGGGTTATACAATGATTGTAAGAATGTTTCATATAAAGATGCCCTTTATAACAAACAAGGATTAAAAAATAGTAGTCATTATTTTTGGGCTATAGATTGGATTGACACTAAATCAGGTCCTCTAGCCTTTTATAAAACATCAACAACATTAAAAGTTGTAGATATTAAAAACAGTAAAGTTCATACTTTATTCTCTCGAACATTAGGGATTAATGATTTTTTATTAATCGAGCATGTTGACGGTAAAGTATCGATAGAAGCACAACTTGGTTTCAGTAAGGATAAAATTGAAGATGTTGAGCAATATATTCTAAAAAACACTGTTGATATAGAAGAAATGCAAACAGTAAGTACTGAATAAGTAAAGTGATTTATCAAAAAACCGCATTTAGTGGTTTTTTGATTTTCAACTGAAACGTCATCCTTTTTTAAAGTATTATAAACACAATCATCTGTTATCTTTTTTAGTGTTATAGTGCTGATATAATAATATTTCAAAAATTTTTCATTATATAATAAATGCCTCTAATGTGTGAAATTCATCTTAAATACTTAAGTCATGCCCCAAGTTTTTAGCGTGAGATAAAGTATCATTACATAAAAAATCATGAAAAAACGATTAATTCCCCCTAAAAAAGTAGATATCCCTAAGAAAAACAAACAAGAAAATATTAGTTATCCTATTGATAAATAGATACAATAATAAAATCATTTAAATAAAACACGGATAGATTAAATGTTATTGCGCTTACTCTCACCAATTATATAATTTTTATTTTTCAGCAGTTGCTAAACATGGCTACGATTTAAGCGTGTCTGCATATAATAAATACAACTATGATGAAGCTTACACTTATTTCAAAAAAGCAGCTGTTCAAGGAGATAGAGAAAAATTGTCACTAGAATATCACAGTCAATATGGGAGAAAAACAAACTATGGCAGTGAAAACTTACGATTAAATTGTTAAGGGAAAATAATAATTCCCCACATCAGTAAAGCCCTTAAATAGGTATATAAATGTATATTTATTTTATTTTATTTATAAATAACTTCTAGGAATTATAGTCATGGATTCATTTTTTTATTATCTTGAATTGATAACAATAAAATTATTACCTTATAAACGCAAAGCCAAACCCCAAAATGTAACCAACAAAAAAAACAAAAAGGTAGATGGATTCATTAACACTTTAAATGGAAGAGTTAGTAGTATTAGGGTCTCTAACTCAACTTTTGGTCTGTCAGATATGCAACTAAAGGATTATACATTTAGAATAGATGGCACACCCGTTGAATACAGATCTAAAGGCAGTTTGCATATAGAAAATGGAGATGAAATCAAAGCCATCGGTAACTTATCAAAAGGTTTGTTAAAAGCATATGCTGTAAAAAATCTAAACACAGGTGTATCTAAATCCTGTTTTTTTGTTGGGTTCTTTGAATTAGTATTTTTTACAGTTTCTGTTTATTGGTGCGCACTTTTAGCACCAACTATAATACTTGTTCCACTCCCTCTTATTCCTGCGTACATTTTTGGTAAAAGAATACTTAAGAGAACATTAAGTACTATCAGAATAAATGCATAAGTTAGCAAATAAGATCAGAGTTGGAGCAGTATGATATGTGTTTTATGATTTCTAAAAGAACTCTCGGGAATATAGCACCTAAGGTGGCGCTTAACGCGCCCAATAAAAAGAGAATCACTCTCCTCCACACATTCATATATTTGTAATTGACAATGAGCGCGAGTCAACACCGTCATTTACATATAAGCACTGTAAAGGCAAAATTTTGGTTTATTTTACTGCCTAGTTCATGTTGAGTGTTAACAGAATAACTCGGACATCCATTATAAAAATTTAAGAAAATTATTGGATACAAACATATAAATGCTTCCAGAAGTTATACGCAAACCTATCGAGTACTTGAATAAAACTACTAATATTATTGAAAAAGTCTACATATGACGGGAATTACTGTTTATGGGGATTTAAAGCACACTTAACGATAGACGTTTTGAGCCCATAGTTTATTACATATTATTTCACAAAATAACTATGCTAA
>NZ_JACGVN010000038.1:0-25978 GCF_014077245.1 Colwellia sp. BRX8-9 | reverse complement strand
ATAAAATATAAAACATAAAAATTATAATAAGGCTTCCTCCATGAAACAGTACAACAAAAATAGAAGTTACCTCGCTTTGGCTATTGCCGCAGCATTAACCAGTAATATAACTTTTGCAGCAGCAGAAGACACATCGGCTGCAGCAAAAGACTCAGGTCTTGAACGTATTGAGGTTACTGCGCGTAAAAAAGTTGAAAGTTTACAAAATGTACCTGTAGCTGTTACATCGGTAGGAGCAGAACAACTCGCACAAAATGGTATTAGTGCCATGACAGAAGTTCAACAATTTTCGCCAAATACAACGTTGCAAAGCAGCCGTGGCACTAACTCAACCTTAACCGCATTCATTCGCGGTGTGGGTCAAGACGATCCATTATGGGGTTATGAACCTGGCGTAGGTATTTATGTTGACGATGTATATATTGCTCGTCCACAAGGCGCGGTTCTTGATATTCTTGATGTAGAACGTATTGAAGTATTACGTGGCCCACAAGGAAGCTTATATGGTAAAAATACTATAGGCGGTGCTATTAAGTACGTTACTAAAAAAATGTCAGGTGACGTTGAAGTCGACCTCAAAGCAACCTTTGGTAATTATGGTCGCCAAGATTATAAACTAGCGGGAAAAATTCCTGTTATCGAAGATAAACTTTATGTGGGGTTTGCTTTAGCCAATTTAACTCGTGACGGCTACGGTGAATTTTTACAGTCTGAATTACCTGATCAAGATTTAGAGAACTACAATAAAGATGTTTTTGCCGGTCGTCTTACCGTTGAATTCACACCGACAGATGATCTTTTCTTTCGTTTTAATTACGATAAAACAATTGATGACTCAAATGCGAAGGGAGGTTACAGACTTTTACCAAGCATTGTTACTGACGCACCTGTACCAGACAGCGTCTACGATTCCTATACCAGTATGCCTACTTGGAACAGTGTTGAGTCAGAAGGCTATAGTCTAACAGCAGAATATTATGTTAATGATACCTGGTCAATTAAGTCAATTACAGCGAGTCGAGAAAATTATTCTAAGACCAATATTGATTTTGATAATACACCAGAGCGCATTTTTGATGTACCTGCTATTTATGATGACGAACAATTTACGCAAGAGTTTCAAGTAAATTATGATTCAGACAACCTAACTTTTGTTTCTGGTCTTTATTACTTTGACGGTGAGTCTTGTGGGACCTTTGATGCGATTCTAGAGCATTTAGGCAAATCGCTTAGCTTACCAGGGCTCACTCGTGAAGTTGCTGGTTGTAATAATAGCGAAAGTTATGCGGTTTATGCACAAGGCTCGTACAATATTACCGATAAGCTTTCTATGACCTTAGGTGCTCGTTATACCGATGAAGAAAAAGTGGCAAACGTTAATAATGGCTTAGCATATGAAACTATTTATCCAGAAAGTGATTGGGTACCAGGTTATGTTCGAAGTGATATTACTTTCCCTGAAGTGCTTAATGACAGCGAAAGCTGGTCTCGCTTTACGCCTCGAGTTGGTGTTGAATATCAATACACCACAGACATGATGTTTTTTGCTAGCTATTCACAAGGCTTTAAATCAGGAACGTTTAACCCTAGAGCCAGTGGCCCTGAGCCAGCAGTAGACCCAGAAGTGGTTGATTCATATGAAATGGGTGTAAAAAGTGAATGGAATGACAATTTAAGAATTAATGCGACAGTATTTTACCTTGACCATACCGACCGTCAATTTGTAACGGTATTACCGGTAGAAGGTGGTGATGGTAGTGAATTAAGTCAACGTTTAGGTAACATAGGGCAATCAACGGCTTCTGGCTTAGAACTAGAAGTTCAATATTCTGTTACCGACAACTTAAATTTATTTGCAACTTTAGGTCTAATTGATGCATCGTTTAAAAAAGTAAATTCTTTTGATGGTGAAGGTAAGTCTATTGATATTAGTGATACTTTCACTATTACCAATACGCCAGACACTACTGCTAATATAGGATTTGCTTACAATATCGAAAGTACTATGGGTGATTTTGTTGTTAATGGTAATTACTATTATCGCAGCGACTATGACTTAACACCAACAGATAACTTATTAACACAAGACGGTTACGGTTTATTAAACGTTGGCGTTAATTGGTATAGCAATGATGGTGATTGGACCGCTTCGTTACATTGGAAAAACATCACCGATGAAGAGTATTTAGTGGGTAATTATGCTTTTCTGGGTGAGCAAAATAATGATGGTAGCTACGCACCAGGTTTAGGTGGCGATACTACGTTAATTGGTTATTATGGTGATCCATCAACTGTTGCCTTTAGTGTTGGTTATAGTTTCTAGGTGTAGTTTGTTATTTTAACTGTAAAAGGGCGAGTTATTACTCGCTCTTTTTTGTTGATATAATTTTGGTTAAGTCACTACTTTAGTTGAAAATTAAAAGTGTGCGTAGTAGAAAAACATCCCTTAAACTGTTATTAATTAAATGACATTGTGATATACCGATAGAGGATAAAGCATGAGTACAGCGCAAGTAGTAATTGCTGATGATCATCCGTTGTTTCGTACGGCGTTAAAACAAGCTGTGGTCGAATGTATGCCTGCCTGTAGCATTATTGAAGCGTCTAGTTTTAGTGATTTATTGCAGCAAATAGAACAATCACCAAGCTTAGAAATAATTTTTCTTGATTTACATATGCCAGGTAATAATGGTTTTACGGGACTTACTCAGCTACAAAACAATCACCCAGACCTTATTGTTATTATGGTGTCTTCTGATGAAACACCTAATATTATGCAAAAAGCGATTATTTTTGGTGCGGCGGCCTTTATTCCCAAGTCTGTTGATTTATCGGTCATAGCACAAGCGATAAATTGTGTACTCGCTGGCGGAACTTGGTTACCTGATAACTTTGATATTTCATTAGACAGTGAACAAGTTACTGCAAATAAGTTATTGGCTCAGCAATTAGCAAAATTAACTCCGCAGCAATACAAGGTCTTGTCTTATGTTGCCGATGGGCAATTAAACAAGCAAATTGCCGGCATTTTAGATATTAAAGAAAATACGGTAAAGAAGCATGTTTCAGCAATCTTGCTGCAACTGGGCGTTTATAACCGCACTCAAGCGGGTTTAGCTTATCAGCAATTGATGTTAGCGCCACAAGAAAATGAAAGTCTATAATGTGTAATAATACAGCGGTTAATTATGTTTTATTCTTTGATAATTTATCAAGGCTTTGCGTGATCAGTGATAGTGCTGACGTAATAATTTAACAAAAAACTGTGCTGACTGGGATAACGGATAACGTTTTCGAGTAACAATTCCTACACGTCGACTAATGGTTGGTGAAGCTAATGGGCGATGCTGAATGTTAAGCGCTTGTATTTGTTGTTTGTACAAAGACGGTATTGCACTAACGCCTAATTTATTAGCGACCATTTGAACGACAGTAGCCAACTGATTACTTTCATACTTTACCTTTAAAAATAAAGCCTGTTCGGCTAATGTCTCCTCCATAAGTAAGCGAATACTCGAAGGTCGTTGCAAGGCAATAAAAGGATAATGGCTGAGTTGCTGCCATGTTAACTCTTCAGCTTGTTCTAGGTCATGGTTATCTGGGAATACCGCCAGTAATTCATCACTAAACAGTGTTTCAAAATGTAAATCATCAAATTCACCAGGATCAAAGGTAATCGCAAACTCTACCTTAGCATTTTGCACCATAGCAACAGCTTCTTCGGCGATAACATCATGCACTCTTACTTTAATTTCTTGATATTGGGTTGTAAAAGCCAGTAAATGTTGCGGCAAGTGGGTACTCGCAAATGATGGCATTGCGGCTAAAGATAAATTTCCACGTTTGAGAGAAAACAGCTCAGCAAGCTCAATAAAAGCATCATCAAAGTCTGCTAACAAACGTTTTGCTGTTGGTAAGAAAATTTGCCCTTCAGGCGTTAATGATAAGGTTCTTGTTGAACGCGCCAGTAACTTACCGCCAACGGTCTCTTCTAAATTTTTGATACTAATACTTAATGCTGGCTGTGATAAATGTAAAATTTCACTGGCTTCGGCAAAGCTTTTAGATTGGGCAATAGTGATAAAAGTGCGTAGTTGCTTGAGAGTAATATTCATGCAATTATCCTAAAATATCCAGTTATAAGTTTTATTTATCAATAGTTAATATTAATTAATTTTACATATTTATGCAATTGTATAATGCTGGTGTTAAGTCAACTTCCTTAATAACTGGATAAAAATAATGGCAGGATTTAATAAAGTAGTGAATACCTATGAAGAAGCAATGGCAGGGTTAACCGACAATATGACGGTGGTCGCTGGCGGCTTTGGTTTATGTGGTATTCCTGAGAATTTAATCAAAGAAATCGAGCGCCAAGGCATTAAAGGGTTAACGCTAGTTTCTAATAACTGTGGTGTTGATGATTTTGGTTTAGGCCTGTTGTTACCTAAGCGGCAAATTAAAAAAATTATTGCTTCTTATGTTGGAGAAAATGCTGAATTTGAACGACAAATGATGTCGGGAGAATTAGATGTGGAATTAACACCACAAGGTACTTTAGCCGAAAAAATGCGCGCAGGTGGTGCTGGTATCCCCGCTTTTTATACCGCAACCGGTGTTGGAACTTTAGTGGCAGCAGGTAAAGATCAACGCCAATTTAATGGACGAGATTATATTCTTGAAGAAGCTATTACCGGTGATTTTGCCATTATTAAAGCCTGGAAGGCTGATAAGTTTGGTAATTTAGTTTACAGAAAAACAGCACGTAACTTTAATCCATTAGCCGCGACCGCAGGAAAAATTACTGTGGTAGAAGTTGAAGAAATTGTTGAGCCAGGTGAGCTAGACCCAGATGAAATCCATACACCGGGCATTTATGTTAACCGTGTTATACAAGGCACTTTTGAAAAACGTATTGAACAACGCACTATTCGCACGACAACAGGAGAATAATCATGGCTTTAGACCGAAATCAAATCGCTCAGCGTGTCGCGCAAGAATTACAAGATGGCTTCTATGTTAATCTTGGTATTGGTATTCCTACCTTAGTAGCTAACTATGTCCCTGAGGGGATAGAAGTAATGTTGCAATCTGAAAATGGCTTATTAGGTATGGGACAATTTCCCAGTGAAGCTGAAGTCGATGCCGACTTAATTAATGCCGGTAAACAAACTGTGACTATGGCGACCGGTGCATCAATATTTGATTCTGCACAGTCGTTTGCCATGATCCGTGGCGGTCATGTTGATTTAACGGTGCTGGGCGCTTTTGAAGTCGATGTTAACGGTAATATTGCTTCGTATATGATTCCCGGTAAGCTAATTAAAGGTATGGGCGGTGCAATGGACTTGGTCGCTGGCGCAGACAATATCATAGTAACCATGACCCATGCGTCAAAACATGGTGATTCTAAATTACTGGCAAATTGTACACTGCCGTTAACCGGTAAAGGCTGTATAAAAAAAGTGTTAACCGACTTGGCTTTTATTGAGATTAAAGACGGTCGTTTTCATCTACTCGAACGTGCCCCAGGGGTGAGTGTTGCAGAGATTGTTAAACTAACCGCAGGTGAATTAGTCATTCCTGATGATGTTCCTGAAATGCAGTTTTAGTCATATGTTTTTGACTAGAAAAGAGTGAAAATTAATCAAGCTAAGTGATTATTGTCAATGTTGTTAGAACCGCTAGAAGACAATAAGGCAGTAGTTTATCGTGCTTAGCTATGTTATCGGGCGAGCAGGGCGCAATGGTCTGTAAAGGCACCTAAACAAAACTATAAAGATAAAAAAGAAAGATAAAAAAGGATGGCTGTTTAGCCATCCTTTTCTGTATAACCCATACGGAGTTATTGTGCTGTTACTAAGCTTACTTGTTTACTGGCCGTATTGGTTTGTATAACCCATACGGAGTTATTGTGCTGTCACTAAGCTTACTTGTTTACTGGCCGTATTGGTTTGTATAACCTATACGGAGTTATTGTGCTGTCACTAAGCTTACTTGTTTACTGGCCGTATTGGTTTGTATAACTCATACGGAGTTATTGTGCTGTCACTAAGCTTACTTGTTTACTGGCCGTATTGGTTTGTATAACTCATACGGAGTTATTGTGCTGTCACTAAGCTTACTTGTTTACTGGTCGTATTGGTTTGTATAACCCATACGGAGTTATTGTGCTGTCACTAAGCTTACTTGTTTACTGGCCGTATTGGTTTGTATAACTCATAAGGAGTTATTGTGCTGTCACTAAGCTTACTTGTTTACTGGCTGTATTGGTTTGTAAACCAAAATGGTCAAGTGAATAAGTATAGCTGGCTAGTTCATTAGGTATTTGACTCGAATGAACTCCGCTTACCGTACATGTTCCGCTACCGCAAACTATTTGATCATCCCAACTTTTAATAGAATAAACACGATTAGCAATGACTTTATTACCTAGCCAATCAAGAAATGGACTTGATACCGATAAGCCATTACTGGCACAGGTAGGGATCCAAACATTCCATGGATATGCGCCACAAGTCCATAAACCGCGATAAGCACCTGCAACGCCGACAAAGGCATCCACTTGGCTACTTTTATTGAGTTTAATAATTTGTTGTGCTGCTAAAGTAACCCCCATAGAGTGGCCAATTACATCAATTTTTCCTGTGCATGACGCACTAAGCGCTGAATTGATAGCATTTCGAACAGGTGTTTCTTCTGAGCCGCTGTGATTATTATAAGCGGCATTACTACCACCCCATGCTGGGCGGTATATTTGACTGCTGCTGTAGCCTTTCGCGAGTAAAGCGTCGTAGGTATTATCCCAATCTGACGGCGTGCCAGTATTGCCATGCACCAGTACCACGTTATCGAGACAACTGGCTTGCACGGTTGCACTGGCGAGTAACAAGCCAGTAACAGTTAATATTGCCTTTAATTGGATATTTATTTTTCTTTTCATAATGAATCTCTCTTTGTTTTATTATTATTTGAGTGTTATTTCAATATTTTCTACTTGGTCTATTGGTTAGTTTTATCAAAAGATAAAGTAAACATTAGGAAGTAACTGCAAGTGTTGTATCTAGGTATTTTATTAGCCGCCAATGTTGACCTTTACGGCGAACTATCGGTCGTATTACCAACTAAAACACTAGTCATAAAGCGGTTAGATAAGTTCGAGTGAGGGACGTCACGGTTGTTAAAATGTATGTAAAAAAGTGTAATTAGGACCTGTTTCATAAAAAGCCTATTATTTATTGTCATTTATTTTTGACTTGTCCTGAGGGGTACTCTCCATTTTTGTATCCAAACTGTTTGAAATTTGAACTCAGCAACATTAACGAATATTGGTAGCAAAAGAAGTGACTCTTTAGTAGTAGAAGGATTATGTGGAATAAATTAAATAATTCTCGCTTAATTAAAGTGTCTGTTGTGGCGGACACTTTTATCAGATTTTTGAGTTGTTTTTCAAAGAGATTTTGAAGCCAGTAAAGATAGAAATACTTGACGTTTTTATTCGTAGTTTTATTATTGTTAAAGTCTTTACAAGATATTTAAAATAATAGCAGCGCCACTAACTTTGCTGTCACTGCTAGTATGACTAAAGCGATAATAACTGTCGCATCAATTTTTTTAACGCTAACGCTTTAATTGGTTTACGCATAAACGAGAAATCGGCACCGCTGGTATGCTCTCGCACTTGTTCAGAGGGGTCTGCAGAGCAGATAATACAAGGAGCTTGCCACTTATGGTTAGTAAGCGTTTTTTGAACTAAATCAACGCCATTTTTGTCATCATCTAAGTGGTAGTCTGAAATAATTAATTTGGGTTTGAACTCTTTATCAACTAGTACTTCTGCTAAGTGTTTTTCATTTCTCACGGCAATAACATGACACCCCCATTCAGCGAGTTGCGATTGCATCGCTTTTAGCATTAAGGGCTCATTATCAATAAGTAAAATAGGTAACTGATTAAATTCAGCAGAGGCGCTAATGCTATTTTGAGTATTAACAACCGAGGCTCTGACCGGTAATAACTTACTACGAGGCAGAGTAATGCTAAAGCATGAACCTCTACCAACCGTAGATTTTACTGAAATGGTTAACCCTAAAAGTTTAGCTATACGATCTGATATGGCTAAACCTAGCCCCAAACCCGGTTGGTCTTGAGTTTCATTTAAGCGCTCAAACTCTTTGAAGATAGTTTGCTGTTTGTTTTTCGCAATACCCGGTCCATTATCCCAAACTTCAATAACGATCTTGTCTTGTTGTCGCCTAACGCCAAGTAATACTTTGCCTTGGCGGTCGGTTTGTGGGCAATAGTTAATAGCATTGGAGAGAAAGTTTTGCACCACACGGCGTAACAATCTTTGGTCGGTTTCAATAATACAGTTAGATTTTACATAGCTAAACGTTAGATTAGCTTGCTCTGTCAGTAAGAAAAACTCTTTACTCAAGGGGGCTAATAATTCGTCAACATAAAAAGAGGTGATCGCAATGTGTTGCGACTTACCATCTAAGCGAGATATTTCAACGAGATCTGAGAGTAAACTTTCTGCAGCATTTAGTGAATGACGAATGTTGCTGGCTAATTCTTCTAAATGAGTACCGGTTACTTTTTTATTAAGCATACTGGTAAATAAAGATAAAGCATTGAAAGGTTGCATTAAATCATGGCTGGCAGCCGCTAAAAACTTAGTTTTACTTTTATTAGCTGTTTCGGCTTCTGCCTTTGCATGGTTTAGTTCACGGGTTCGTTCAATCACTCTTTGTTCAAGGGTCTCGTTCGCCCTTTGTAAAGCTTTTTCAGCTTCTATATGTGCGGTTATATCTGAGAAAGTACTAACAAAACCACCGCCAGGCATCGCTTGGCCTCTAATTTCTAAGACAATACCGCTTGGCATTTCTCGCTGAAAATAATGACTGTTCCCTTTACGCATATAGTCAATTCTGCGTGTTATAAAATCATCGGTATGCTCGGCACTATTTTTTGTAGAGTTACCTTTATCAGCAATAATGACTCCGCGATCGGCATTGTATTGAATAAGCTCGGAGATTGGTTTACCGACACAAACTAAACTGCTTGGGTAATCTAGTAATTCTATATAGCGTTTATTCCAAGCAACTAAGCGCATGTCGGCGTCAACAACACTTATACCTTGTTCTATATTTTCTACACCGGCTTGTAATAATTCGCGATTAAATTGAAACAACTTGCTGGCTTCATCAACAATATTAACGACATATTCCAAAGGTAAGGCTTGTTGTTTACTTGCGGCTTTCATTACCATGCGCGTTGAGGCTGAGCCTAATACGCTTGATAACTGCAAGCGGGTATACTCGACCAGCTTTTGACTCGCGGCGGTATTACTAAGTTGTTTTGCATGATTATGATGAAAATCATCGGCGCTTGTATCATTAACGAAGCGTTGCAATAAGTGATAAAGGTCTTTACTTGATAAGTTTTGTTGAATTGCCCCCTGCTTTTTACTGATAAAGAGCTCTGCTTGTAATCTTTCGCCAACACTGCGCTGACCAAATAATGAAAAACCAATAAAACAGCAAGTATTGGCTAATAAACTAAATAATAAACCGTGACTAATATTATCGAGAAAGTCGACACCAAAAAGTGCATAAGGCCGTAAGCTGCTTATACCAAATAATCCTGTAGTTATCCACGGAGCGTTCGGCAATAAACTGGGTAGCAATAAGGTATAAAACCAGCAAAGACTGCCGACAATTAAGCCAATAAAAGCGGCGTTACTGGTTGCTCTTCGCCAATATAATGCGCCAACAACTAAAGGGGCTAATTGTGATAGAAGTACGAATGACAATAGGCCAATGGTGGCAAGGTGATTTTGTTGATTAACGATCCGCTCAAAGCCAAAAGCCAATAGCAGCAGTAAAGCAATTGCTATGCGGCGAATATTTAATAACAGCCCTGACAGTTGTTTTTTCTGGGTATTAATATAACTGTTGTAGTGCAGTAGCAAGGGGTTAACGATTTCTGTTGTTACCATAGTGCTGAGTACTATTGTGGCGACTATGACCATGCTGGTTGCTGCGGCTAAACCACCAATAAAAGCGAGGCCACCAAGCCATGCTTGCTGAAAAAAGAGTGGGATAGTAATAACATACGTATCGGCATCAACACCACCACCCGGAAATAAACTTTGGCCAGCTAAGGCAATAGGTAAGATAAATAAATTAATGGCAATTAAATAAACGGGGTAGAGCCAACGTGCCATTTTCAATTCTTTTTGCTGATGATTCTCTATCATCAACATGTGATATTGCTGTGGCAAAATAAAAATAGTAATTACGCCAAGTATCGCTTGTGATACTGCAAAATAAGTGTTTTTTACCGGTTGATAATTAGTTGACGTTTCGGCTTGGCTGATTAAATCGCCAATACCATCAAAAACAAAGAATGTCGCAAAAATGCCTATCGCGGTTAAGGCAAATAATTTAACTAACGAACTAAAAGCTATGGCTAGAACTAAGCCTTGATTTTGTTTATTGGCGGCCACTTGGCGAGCACCAAATAATATACTGAAAATAATTAATACTAAGGTCACAACAAAGGTCGTGCTTATTCCTGAGCGGTAAGTGCCGGTGAGTAAATCAAAACTTTTGCTGATAGCTCTTAATTGCAGTGCGATATAGGGAATGGTGCCCAGAAGGGCGACTAAGGTTACTGTCGCTGCTATTTTTGGCGATCTGTCATAGCGACAAGCAATAAAGTCAGCAATAGAGGTTAGGTTTTGTTGCTTGGTAATACGTAATATTCGCAGCAACATCGGCCAAGCCAAAACAAAGCATAAAATTGAGCCAATATAGATGGGAGCAAGCCAAGCGCCGGTTGTTGCTGCTTGCCCAACCGTGCCATAAAAAGCCCAAGAGGTGCAGCTTACCCCTAAAGCTAAACTGTAAACCCAAGGGCGAGAATGCCACTGCTTAGTGGTTTGCTTTTGTCCCCAGTAGGCAACAACAAACAACAGTAATAAATAACCTATGGCAAGAAAAGACACCAACCAGGTATTAAGAGAAAGCCAAATTAACACTGAAAACACCTTATAAATAGCAACACTTTACTAAGTACCGATCCCATATCAACTTTACGTCTGCAAATAAAATGGCGGCAGACATCATAACATGGCTTAAATTTCAGCACAGTGCACGAAGGTAGTACATCAATAGATAATTTATTTAGTTAAGCTGAATTTTGACATTACTATATTAGAAATTAATCTATATGAGAACTCTTAAGATAAGTAACAAGTATTTAGTAGAAGCCATTGTTTTTATTAGTTACACCTTATTTGCAATGGCATGGGTTGGCGGCACCGCAAGCATGAATCAAATCATGGCGGCAATGAATATTAATAGTTTAGCTTCAGCCAGCTTTATTAGTGGTGCGGTTACCTTAGCTAAAATTGTAGGGACCTTTGCCGCTGCTTGGTTAGCCCTAAAACTAGGGGGTAAGTATGCTTTTTTTGCATCAGGTATTTTAATTTCAGTGGGGCTATTAACACCTTTTGCGCCCAATTATGAATTGCTATTAGTGAGCCGGTTTTTAATGGGATTGGGCGGAGCGTTTATGATTGTATATTTTAACCCCATCGTTATGTCTTGGTTCCCTCCAGAAGAGCGTGCCACGATAAACGGGATCAATGCCGTTGCTTTTAATTTGGGCACAGGCATTATTTTATGGCAAATGAGTAACTTTAATTCGTTAACCGGTAGCTGGCAAAATACCTTGATTATTTTTTCATTAGCAAGTTTGGCATTAAGTATTGCTTGGTTATTTGTTGACGAAGCAAAACCTCATAGCAAGGCCAAAGATACTAGTGAAATTAACACGCATTATTCGTACACAGATGGCTTAAAAGATAAATTTTCTTGGGTCTATGCGTTAACCTATTCAGGTATTCTTGCCTTTTATTTATGTTTGTTCACTTTCTATCCTAAAGCGGGTATCAGTCAAAGTGCGTTATTGATAGGTTTTGGAATTATAGGAACGTTAGCCGGTATTATTTACAGTAAAAAATTCCCTTTACGGGTGCCTGTGATCCGTTGGTCAGGTTTACTGATTGTGATCACTGTGTTTACCTTATCTTTTAGCCCGTCAGAAGTAGTACAAACACTTAGTGCTATGGTGTTAGGTTTTTCTATATTCTTTCCAATAACGGCATTAGTGGCAATACCTCATGAGTTGTCAAAAATGACCAGCCAAAAAATAACCGTTGTTTTTAGTTTGTTCTATTCGATAAGTTATATGGTGGGTACCTTGGTTTTATGGTTGTTTGGCAAGTTAGTTGATATTCACCAAGGTGACTATACATGGGCATTTGCTTTAACCACCTTGGTCAGTGGTACTTTCTTTATAGGTAGTTTTTTCTTAACTGAAACGGGTCAACAAAAAAACAAGGAAGATGAATTATGCGAGGTGTAATTTCAGAAAAATTAGCGCCCTTTTTAGCGCAGGCAAATGAAGCTTTAGCCGAGTCAAAAAAACAAGGTGTGCAATTTTCTCCTGCACTGGTTCGCTCAAATTTAGATAAATTGGCGCCTTTGATAGGCGAGGGGCCAGCACTCAGTTTTGTGCAAGACCGTGCAGTGCAAGCAGAAGAACGCGCTATTGCCGTGCGAGTTTATAGCCCAGCGCCAGAGGAAGCATTACCCGTAGTTATTCATTATCATGGCGGTGGTCATATGTGTGGCAGTGTTGAATTATACGATCCCATTTGTCGTAAAATTGCCGCACAAAGTCATTGTATTGTTATCAGTGTCGAATACCGTTTAGCACCGGAGCATCCTTATCCAGCAGGTATCGATGATTGTCGAGAGGTGTTAATTAATTACCAAGCCTGTTTAGCTGGGCTCAACTTTTCTAATGCACTTTATATTATCGGTGATAGTGCTGGCGGCGCTATTTGTACTACGCTTGCTATGCAAAGCCAGCAAGATAAACGCTTAAGAATCGATAAGCAGATTTTAATTTACCCAAGTGTTGATTACACCGGCCAGCAGCCTTCTTTTACCGAGAATGGTTCAGGTTTTTTACTTGAGCAAGATAAAATAACTTGGTACTTTAATCAGTATTTTAAAGCGAGTGATAACAGTAAAGCTGCATCACCTTTGTATGGTGAAATAAGCAAGACTTTACCCGAAACCTTAGTTATTACCGCCGGATGCGACCCGTTAAGAGATGAAGGTTTAGCTTATGCTAAAGCGTTAAAAGCGGTTGGGGTAGCGGTGCATCATCATCAGTTTGATGGGTTAACGCATGCCTATATGTTACTTGATGCATTGGTTGCAGAAGAGTGTCAGCAAACTTTTCAGCTGATCGCTAACTTTATTAATAAATAGCTAAGCTTGCCACAGATTTCTGTGGCAAAAGCATTAATTATCGCAAGGTCTTGTTACCAGAGAGCAAGATCTCTTTATCATAATGTCAGTGATCCCGTTACCGACGTTGTTAACACGTTTCATATTCATCTAGGTCATCATAATTTCAATATAGTTTCTTGTTCGGTAAAACACCTACAAAAAATGGTTGAATACGTATTCATCTTCTTTGATATAGCGCTTTGTTTAAATTTAACGCAACCTGTCTTGGCTATTTAATAAGCAAATATAAACATTAATTTTACATTAGGAATAACAATAAAAATGAAAACTAAAGTAATAAAATCGTTATTAACAACAGGTCTGGCATTAGGCATTGTTTGTCAGGCTCAAGCTGCTGCTGAACCGACTACTTTTGTTCATCTCTTTGAATGGAGCTGGCAAGATGTTGCCCAAGAATGTGAAGATTATTTAGGCCCTAAAGGTTATGCCGCAGTTCAGGTGTCACCACCTAATGAGCATATTCAAGGGGGACAATGGTGGACTCGATATCAACCGGTAAGCTATAAAATAGAGAGTCGAAGCGGTAACCGTGCCCAGTTTGTCGATATGGTGAATCGTTGTAAGGCCGTTGGCGTAGAAATATATGTTGATGCAGTTTTAAATCATATGGCGTCTGGCAATGGTACGGGGACTGCAGGGAGTAATTATGGTAACAAAAGCTTCCCTAATTACGGGCCACAAGACTTTCATGATACTTGTGCCATTACCGATTATAACAATCGTTGGCAAGTACAAAACTGTGAGCTAGTGGGCTTAGCTGACCTCAATACTGGTGCCGCTTATGTACAAGAAACGCTCGCGGATTATTTAAACGACTTGCAAGATATTGGTGTTACAGGTTTTCGATTTGACGCCTCTAAGCACATGTCATTAGGCGATATTCAAGGAGTATTGTCGAAAGTTAATGGCTCGCCTTTGGTATTTCAGGAGGTGATTGATCAAGGCGGTGAACCCATCACCTCCAGTGAATACCAAAGCACAGGTTTAGTAACTGAATTTAAATATACCACACAGCTAGGTAACACCTTCAAAAATGGCAGCCTAGCATCACTGAGTAGTTTTGGTGAAGCTTGGGGATTTTTACCGAGTAGTTCTGCGGTGGTTTTTGTCGATAACCATGATAATCAACGTGGCCATGGTGGCGGTGGTAATGTGATTACTTTTGAAGATGGCCGTTTATACGACTTAGCGAATGTATTTATGTTGGCTTATCCGTATGGTTACCCAAAAGTTATGTCGAGCTATGATTTTCAGGGTGATACTGATGCGGGTGCTCCAAGTGTTCCGGTCCATAACAATGGTGATCTAGAATGCTTTGGCAGTAGTTGGAAGTGTGAGCATCGATGGTCATATATTGCTGGTGGTGTCGACTTTAGAAATAATACTGGAGATAATTGGAGCACCACAAACTGGTGGGATAATGGCAATAACCAAATTGCTTTTGGTCGAGGTAGTTCGGGTTTTGTCGCAATTAATAAAGAAGATGTTAATTTAACGTCTACGCTAAATACACAAATGAGTGCAGGTACTTATTGTAACGTTTTAAAAGGGCAATTATCTGCTGATGCTAAATCGTGTAGCGGTGAAACGATTACAGTAAACAACGGTGGAAGTATTAATGCCAATGTGGGTGTTTGGGATGCATTTGCCATTCATCAAGGCGCAAAAATTAATGGTGAAGTGACAGGCCCAGCAACATTGAAACGTACGGTGATATTTATTCAAGCACAAACGCAAAGTGGTCAAGATATGTTTATTCGCGGCGGTATTGATCATAACTACGCCAATAATAATCTTGGTAGAAATTGTCAAACCACTAATTTTGAGTGTGCAATGACTATTCGCCATAACAATTTAAAAAGTGCAACGACAACACCATGGAAAACCAACGAAAGCTACTTAGATTGGTATGGCAGTGAGGCCGCTCAAAGTAGCACCGCTGAAGGAACTCCGCTTGATTGGACCACCAATGCTTGGCCTGCAGGTTGGGGAACAAAGCGTACCGTTGCTAATGATGGTTATGGTGAAGAGCCGTTAAATATTTGGGGTCAACATTACTGGATGTTAGATGTTGATATGGATTGTAGTAAAGCGGTTAATAACAAGTTTGAAGTAAAAGCCTATGTTAAAAATGGTCAAGGTTGGGAAGGTGACATAAACCAAGCTAACACACCTTATGCATCGAGTAATCATTTTGCTGAATGCGGAAAAATCAACAAATTTAACTTCAATAGTAATACCGTAGAAATTCGAAGTTTTTAGAGTTTTGTCGCGTTTTTATGATGATTTTTAACTAAATAAGTAAGCAGGCTAGGCAAATTTTTTGTCTAGCCTTTACAATTTTAAAGCGATATTTATAGACGATTTATAAAACTTCTTTAGCGGCTCTAAAAGCCTCTTGTGCAGCTGGCGCGCCACAATACACAGCGCTGTGCAGTAATACTTCTCTTATTTCCTCTTTAGTCGCGCCATTATTTAATGCACCACGAATATGCCCTTTAAGTTCTTGAGGAGCTCTTAGTGCTGCCAGCATAGCGATAGTCACTAAACTACGGGTTTTAAGATCTAATTCAGTTCGCTGCCAGGTTGCTCCCCAGCCATGATCGTTGATGTAGTCTTGCATAGGCTGACTAAAATCATCGGCATTATTAAGTGCGCGGTCAACAAATTCATCGCCCATAACTTGACGGCGAATTTTTTCACCTGCTGTTTTTTCGTTGTTAGCTATCGTCATATATTATCCTGTTATTTATTGGGCGGTCCAAGCACCATCCATGGGAAGTGCCGAACCGGTTATACTACGCGCACTATTACTGCATAAGAATAAAATAAATTCACCAATTTGGCGAGGGTCCATCATTTCAGGTAAGGGTTGCTTAGCCGTTACTAAGGCATATTTTGCTTGTTCGAAGCTAACACTTTTCTGTTGTGCTATATCATTAATTTGATTATTAATTAATGGGGTATCCACCCAACCTGGGCAAATAGAATTAACGGTAATGCCATGCTCGGCACACTCAAGCGCAACGGCCTTCGTTAAGCCAACAATGCCATGCTTTGCTGCAACATAAGCGGATTTATTTAGCGAGGCCACGAGTCCATGAACAGAAGCGATATTAATAATGCGGCCCCAACCCTTTGCTTTCATACCCGGAAGTGACTTTTGAATGGTGTGAAATGCCGCGGTCAAATTGATGGCAATTATCGCATCCCACTTATTTTCAGGGAAAGTATCAATACTTTCGGTATGTTGAATACCTGCATTATTGACCAGTATATCGATAGAGCCCATGACTTGAGTAGCCTTAGTCATAAACACTGAAATATCTTGGGCTAACATTAAATTTGCACTATCAAAAAGTGTCTTGATATTATATTTTTTCGCAAATTCATCGGCTAAGGCTTGGCCTTCTTCGTCAGCCATTAAACCGTGTAGTACCAAATTAATGCCTTGCTCAGCTAAGACATGTGCAGCCGCTAAACCAATACCACTGGTTGAACCTGTGATCAAAGCTGTTTTACCTTTTAGCATAATTATTTTCCTATTTAATTGTGTTATTAGTTTCTTACCGTTTTCGTCAATAAAAAAGTAATTAGACGTGTGAGCCCCTGCGCCGTTGATCATTATTGGGCAAATACTTGCGATAGGGCGGTTTATTAAAGGGCATCAGATAATAGTAAAAGAGTAAGTTTGGCCATCTCGAAAAGGCTATTTAACCCGTTGCTCTAAAATCTTCAGCATTATTCTTATGCTATATATTAATGCAAACAGTTAACTTTTTAATTGGCACCTTAGTACCATAGGTTTAGTCAAATAACTTTGCTGCTGCTCCATTCATCAACAGCTAAAAATCACATCGCCTTTATTAATTGGAAAACAGATCGTTAATTACCCTATGTAAATGAACAGGCATCAGCCTTGATAATATTTCGACAATTAGACTAAGTAAGAAAATAATTTTTAAGCTAGTAACTTTGTACACTTTCAACAGAGAACGCGTGATAAAACAGTCATCATTTAAAGTTTAGTTAAAATAATGTTAATAAAGGCTTGATGCAATTGAAGGTTATGAGTATTTTATGTTTTCATTATAATCATAGACGGTTAATTATCTGGAGAGAAGGAGGTTTTTGCTCGTCTAATAAGCTGTTTTATTATTACCAAGTTTGGAGTATTAATGAAAAAAATTACATGGACGAATGTTTTAACCATTGCTGGTGCAATCGGTGGGGCAATAATTGGAAATTGGGCAGTAAGTGGTTTATTTAGTGGTGATGCAGGTGAAGATAAAACTAAATTTCTCATGAGTACAGCTAGCGAAATAAATAAGAATCTACCAATGAATGTAGATTCAGAAACAGTTTTAATAGCTACTATTGGTGCAAAAGAAACGTTTACATATAACTATCAATTGCCAAATTATGAAAAAGACAATTTAGATTTAAAAAAATTTGTCGAAACTATGACACCTAAGGTGACGAACTTTGTTTGTTCAACAAAAGAAATGCAAGCATTTAGAGATTTAAATATTTTCATTTCATATAATTACTATGATACTAATCATAAACAGATCACCGAAATAAAGGTCGATACTAAGCTGTGTCAAAAAATATAACGCCCCATTAAACAAGGATGAACAATGGCATTTAAATTTACGTTAGTTTTACTTTTAGTCTTGGGGATTTCTGGTTGCTCTTCTCATGGTGCTGAAGAGGTTGGTTGCAATTTTGCTTCTGGTTCTACTTATAGTGAACACGATAAAGAAAGCTCTTGGAGCTCTAATTTTATTAGCGATATTTTTGTTGGCTTGTTTAACGTAACCGTGCAAGGTGCCCATAGAAATATCTCCCCCGAGACTTATAATTCGTGTGTTAAGCCAGATGTAGCTACCTGTATAGATCCTGAAGGCAATATAAAAAAAGAGTGCACGTTAACGAAATAGTTAAAGTTAGCTGGCATTTGCTTATAACAGGCCATTTAAGCAGGACTTTTAACCGTTGGCTACTTGCTTCTGCGCGTCGCCTATTTCAGTCCGCTTTAGGCTGCGTTAGCTTACAATATAAAACTTGGCATTGATAAAATGGATTTTAAATGAAAATACCTTTGTTAATATTTATTATTTTAAACACGATTACATTCACCGTAGATGCTAACGTTAGTGATGATTTTAGTGAGTTAAACTCTGAAACTCCTGGTTGTGCTGTTGGTGTGGTGAAGAAAGGTGAATTAGTTTATGAGCGCTATTTTGGGCAGGCAAACTTACGCTATCAAGTTCCAATAGATAAGAAAACCGTTTTTAACTTGGGGTCTATTACTAAACATTTTACTGCTGTTTTAGCGTTACAATTAGAGGTGAAAGGCCAACTATCTTTAAATGATTCATTGAAGAAATATTATCCCCAAGGCCCCCGTTGGTTTGAAAATATCAAGTTACATCATTTAATTAATCACCAAAGTGGTCTGCCAGACTATTTAAATGATGAAAAAACTAGGGAGGAACTTGTAAAAAGGGTATCTACCATACCCCATGTACTTGAAGATCTAGTTGTAGGGAAGCCGATTGCACGTGATGTTACTCTAATGCACGTTCTTGATACTATGATGGCGTTATCTGCACCATCATTCAAACCGGGCGAAAATTCAAGTTACAGTAATACGGGTTATTTGTTTTTGGCTGATATACTTGAAAAAGCTAGTGGAATACCTTTTAGTGACTTAGCTAAAAAACAACTATTTAAACCACTTGGAATGTCTTCAACTGAACTTGTGAGTTTACAGACTATTGAAATTCCTTGGAGTGCTACGGGGTATAGTGCTGTAAATTCGCCTACATACAAATATCGACGTAATTCATCAAATCTAATTACCCAGGGCGATGGCGGAATTTTATCAACGCTCCCTGATTTTGCCAAATGGATAAGTCATTTAATGTCCCCTATTGATGACAAATTATTTTGGAGTACATTCTTGCATCCGATGAAGCCTGTTTCCAACATTGGAGGACTCTCCAATTTCCAGAATACTGACGACAGTAAAGGTCATTTTATCAGTCAAATATTATCTTCTTTAAAGACCGTTTCTAAAATTGGAGGAGTACCATATAATAATGGACTGTTCATTAGGGAGGTTAAAGGTGAGACAATATATTCTCATAGAGGTTTATCAATTGACTCAATGGGGAGTTACTTTTGGCTTTCACCTAGTCATAATATTGGGTATATTCAACTTTGTAACTTCAGCTTCGATAAACGGCCATCTGTAAACGAAATATTGCATACCTATGCCGATTAGCAAGCAACAACAAATTAAACAAGGACAAAAAGCCGCTGGCTTTTGCTCCTTGGTCGCTATTTTAACTAACCATTATTCCCCCCTTAAATGGGCGTTATATTACAAGGTATTTATATGCTCTTTTTGATTATTAAACTATTGATGTTAGCTCTTTCATATAAATTATACTTGATGAAAAAGGAACCTTATTTTTCAGCATTATTGTTTAGTATTCCCTTAGCTATTGTTGGTTTAATTATGGGGCATACATTTATGGGGGTTTTTGTTGGCAGTGCCATTTTATTTGCCTTAGCTTTCGTTTGCTTCGTACTTATGTCTAAGTTACCAACAGGGATGCCCGAGTACAGTGTATTAGCTGTAACGGCAATTATTGTTGCATTTGTTATATAGCAAAGGTATTCAAGCTGGGCTTTTAACCTTTGGCTAGCTTACGTTTAGCTTCACATTTTAGCTAACTAAACTTTACCCTTAATTGGGCATTTTTTTACGGAGATTTATGTGAAAAGTTTACTTAAAAGTATTCAATATGGAATGTTAGATTTTATTGAGGGAGAAAATCAACCTGATTACACATCTGATAATGTTACTGATTGCATTACATTACTCTTAGAGTTCATGTCGTCAATGGGATCAGAAATTCAAACTGTTGATAGTACTAAAAATCATATTAAATATTTAATTTTATCTTTGAACGAATTAAACGATGACTGTGGTCAATGTTTAATAGAAACTGACCAACGTGAAGATATTTGTGATTTCATTCAAAAAGTAACAACTAAAGCCAATGTAGAATTTGAAGGTGATGTTACAGAAGAATGGCGAGAGTGGTAAAAATAGTAACCGACTCAAGTAGGATACTATAGTTCATGGAGGATTTAGGTTGTTATTTCCAGTATTAGAAACTAATCGTTTAAGGTTAGATAAATTAACTACAGAAGATTCAAATAGCTTATTTGATTTATTCTCAGACAATTCAGTTGTCAAATATTATGATCTGGACGCATTTACTAAACATTCACAAGCGAGTAATTTAATAGAATTCTTTAATGCTCGCTTTACAGAAAACTCTGGTATTCGTTGGGCTATACGCTTAAAAGAAACACATCAATTAATAGGGACTTGTGGGTTTAATACTTGGAGTCCTAAAATGAAAAATGCTGTTATAGGTTACGATTTACTGCCTAAGTTCTGGGGCAGTGGTTACACAACAGAAGCTGTGCATAGAATTGTTAAATCAGCATTTTGTGGTGAGTTACCATGCGGAGCATTGAATCGCATTCAAGGTGATACGGTTCCCGGGAATCTAGCCTCAGAGTCTCTTTTACTCAACGTAGGCTTTAAAGAAGAGGGTATTCGCCGTCAAAGTGGATATTGGAAGAATCAGTTTCACGACCTTAAATGTTTTGGCTTAATAAAGTCAGAGTATGGTGAAACATAAGCTATTAAATAGAATAAATAACCGTTGGATATTTGCTTCTTCGGTGCTTACTTTAGTCAATAACTATGCGCCAGTTAATCGGGCGTTATATGCAGTGCAAGGATCCGAGTAGTGGAGCTGTTAAAAAATAAAATCAATAAACTAGCAGAAATGAGTGAAGCGTTTAATTGGAAAAACTGTAGTAAAAAGCATGAATCACTTGATCTGACTTTAGGGGAGCCTTTACCTACGTGGGATACATGGGTAAATGATATAGAAAATATTTTGAAACAAACAGTTAAGCCAAATTCAGAACCTTTTGTTTATTTTAAAGCTGCAAATAATTCAAAGGTAACAGGTAATAGTGAAGACAAATTTGAGTTTGCAAAAGACAATTATATTAAAACATTAAATGCATTAATTTCGTTAATAGATGAAGGCGATATATTTAATGAATTATTAGTTTCAGGGCCACCAAAAAAAACCAATAAACCCAAAGGTTCGACCGAAAAAACGAATGTAACTAACTCCCTAGTACCAAGTAATAATAAAGTACTTATTGTTCATGGGCATGACAATGCTTTAAAAATTGAATTAGCGCTATTTCTTACACAAATCGGAATTCAGCCAATTTTTTTGCACAGAGAAGTGGATGCTGAGCAAAGTCTCATTGAAAAACTCGAGGCCAACAGTGATGTATCTTATGCATTCATATTACTTACCCCTGATGAAGTTTCGTATACGATTGATCAATCTAGTGTTATAGATGCTGAGAGAAAAAAAGTCATTAGAGCCAAACCTAATGTCATTTTTGAGTTTGGTTATTTGGTCGCTAAGCTTGGGAGAAAAAATGTCTGTGTTCTTCATAAAGGCGATGTGGATATACCTGCTGATTTAAGCGGTTTTATATATAAAAAAGTTGATCATAATATCGATGATATTGGGTTATTTTTAATTAATGAAATTAAAGCAGCTGGTTTTAAGCCTGAATTATAATAGCGTCTATGCAGTTACTTAAACGGCCACAAAACATTTGCTTCTCTTGTTCCTGTTATTATAAATAGCTATTTTTACAAGCTTAATAAAATGCTTTATGACAAAAAACCATGATTATAGATTACAGTAGAGAGCCAACGACCCAGTGCAATAAATGTGGTTTGAGATATAAAATATCTTATTCTATTTGCCCCCATTGTGTCGGTAAAAACAAGGGACAAATTATTCGTGATATTCACATGACACACTCAAAGCAAGCGGAAAAACGTTCGAGTACAGGTAGGCAGTTTTTTTATTTGGCAATTATTCTAGCTTGTTTTTTAATTGTGTTATTTTAGTTTGCTGTTAATCAAACTATAAGCTATTAAAGAGAGACCAAAAACAGTTTTCTGTTGCGCTCTCATATTTGGAAAATATCTACCATTTTAGTAAACCATTTTTGCCTCTAAATGGGGTGTCATATTTAAAGGTTCAACATGAGTGATTTAATTGTATTAATAACGGGTGCTAATAGAGGCATTGGTTTCGAATTAACAAAACAATATCTTATAAATGGGTGGACAGTAATTGCTACCTGTAGAAATGAAAAGGCATCGGCTGACTTAATAACATTGAAGGATAAGTTCTCTGAAAAATTACTCATTGAATTAATGGATATCACCTGTCCAGAAAATATTGAGAGGTTAGCAAATAAACTCAGTGAAGAAAGTATCAAAATAGATTTAATCATAAATAATGCTGGTTATTTAGATCAAGAAAATAAAAGTATTCATGACATTAATTATGCAAATGCTGAAATGAGTTTTAAAGTGAATTCGCTTGGCCCATTGTATTTAACTCATTGTTTTTTGTCTTTGATGAAGAAAAATCGTCTATGTAAAATAGCTATAATTTCTTCTGTTATGGGATCCCTAACACGAGAAAGAAGTGTAGATTGGTATGGTTACCGAATGTCTAAGGCAGCAGCCAACATGCTAGCCGTGAATTTATCCAATGAACTTGTTAATGACAATGTCGCTGTGGTGGCTGTTCATCCTGGTTGGGTTCAAACAGATATGGGCGGTTCTTCTGCAAGAGAAAATGTTAAAGATTCGGCTCTTGGAATTATGAAAGTGATTCTAAATTTATCTATTGATACCACTGGGAAATTTTATGATTTTAAGGGAGAGGAATTACCGTTTTAAAAAGCTATTAAACGATTAAAGTAGAATAAATAAAAGTTGGTTGTTTCCAATGGCTAATTATTTTAACTAACAATTTTAACGAATTAGTAAAATTTTGGATGTGATGAAGTATCTAATTGTTATATACAACAGCGCTAGTTTTGTAGCTTCATTGTGGTGTCTTTCGGCAATAACGCCATTATTGCTTTTAGTGGGTAATGATATTTCTTGGATGTCGATAGTTGCCGTTGGTTTGA
This sequence comes from Colwellia sp. BRX8-9, assembly GCF_014077245.1. Lineage (NCBI taxonomy): Bacteria > Pseudomonadati > Pseudomonadota > Gammaproteobacteria > Alteromonadales > Colwelliaceae > Colwellia > Colwellia sp. BRX8-9. Next base: position 2,459 of record NZ_JACGVN010000038.1, on the reverse strand, counting down.
TTATTCTTTATGGCTCTTCAATATCCTTATTTAGAAAAGAAAAAATAGCTCAAGGCTGTTGGTGTAAATCTGATGCTTTTGCATATGTTGTTGTTCCAATATGTCTATTTACCTATGTTACTTATATGATGCTATCTAGTGTAAACGCCTAAGTTACTCAACATTTAAAGAGTGGCTGACCTTGTATTTAACTTACTATTTTATTCAACCATCTTTAACTTTTGATGAGGTGTTATATTGGAGATGAGCATTGGATATATCATTGAATTTATGATTTATTACTCAATTTTAAACCTAAACAGTGTTATCAAATAGAGTTAACTTTAAAAGGATTTATTAAAGTGCCACATACCTTCGAATCAAAAAATGTAAAAGCAAAGTTATCAATCTCCTTAAATAAACTCGTGTTATTGACTTTTCTAGTGGTGATTGCCTATTTTGGCTATGAAAAATATGCTTTACATAACGCTGAGCAAACACAAGCATCCGTTTTTATTTTAACTCCTCAAGTCAATGATATTTACTTTTTAGACATGAGGTTGATTAATAATAAATTGAATCCTAAGCATAAATATAGATTAGCTAAAGTGGTAAGTGTTAGCGGCAGTAATGTGGCTATTGTTTATGGAAGGGTTTTCTATCAATGGCAGAATGCAGTGGTAAATAGCATTAAGTATGATGATTTAAATAATAATAATTATTTTGAGCTAATACCCGATTACATTCCTTTTAGTTTAATTAAAGAAATGAGGGCTAATGAGGCTATTTATCTCGTTAAACGACCTATTCGAAATAAACTTTATGGCAAATTTGTTAATTAAGATATTTAATGAATCTGCCTAGTCGGTTTTAGCTCATTACTGCCGTTGTTATTTCACATGCTAACATTCACTAAAAGTACAAATAAGGCTTTCTCTTACTATAAATCAGCATACAAATCGGCTTCCCTAATAATATCGCTGACTTTTGCAAATATAATGGTGGGAGCTTCTAAGGTCTCCACTTAAATGACAGGATCTTACTGCCTGTTTTATTGGACCTAATAGATATACAGGTTAATTTTACCAGTAAGTAGGGTTCGACAATTACGTTTTAATATTATGCATTGAGATTAATTTCTCAATCGTTTTGTTTTTTTCAATTGGATTTTAATATATTTATGAGTATATCAAAGGTTAATAACGCATCAGCGGCATTAAATAAGATGATGTTATCGGTATTGTCAATGTTATCGATATTACTGTTAGCTCTAGCACTACCGATATTTTCAACCTTTATTGTGTTTATATCAGGTCTTGGCTCAATATTTTTAGATGATGTACATACTATTGAACAGCTGAGCACGAATCTAGGCTTTAATTTTACAACATCAATAGTTTCGGTACTTTTAATGCTACCCCTTCTTCAGTATTATCTTTCCGCAAAAAATAAAGAAAATATAGTTAACCGATTAGCTTTAAGATCTATAACGTTAACACGACTAATAATGACCTTATTAGCCGTGTTAACCTTCTCATTATTTGAATATTTTATATTTCGTATGGGCATTTTTGAAACGCCAAGCTTTATGCTCGACTTTTTAGAATCAATAGATACAGGTCTTGAAATTACATTACTTATTTTAACGGTTGGAATCGTAGGTCCTTTTTTTGAAGAAATTATTTTTAGGGGGATCGCCTTCTACAAGTTAGAACAAATCTCCCTAAATCCAACGTTCATTATTGTCATTACCAGTTTAGCGTTTACCTTGATACATTCTCAATATGAACAAACAGAGGTATTTATTTTACTCTTCTTATCTTCATGCTTATTAGGATTGATTAGATATGTAAGTGGGAATTTATGGTATTGCATATTTGGTCACATGGTCATGAATATTATAGTGGTAGCAGAAAATTTTTTATAAAAGACTAAAACAACTTCCTCTTCCTATAACCATAAAGCGTTTTTAAGCTATTTTATAATGTCTGTTACCTTTAAGGGTAATGTCATTAGGGGCAGGGTAGCTCTTTCAACAAAATGTTAGTAATAACACCTAAGCATTAACGGCCATTTTTAACGAGCTGACCACCTAAAATCAATTGATACTATCAAAGGTAGCATTAATAATGTAAGGGTGAATGACCTCTATCTGACTACTTGTGAGGCGTTTTCAAGCTCAAATCCGCCAATGAAATTTTATTTCAGAAAGCTATCCAGTAATTCGAGGTCGTAAATTTACTGAAGTCACAGGTTTACTTCATCAGCACTGAATACAAAGTAGGTCTTCGTGTTTGAAAGTCATCTTTGCAAACATATTGACGACATAAATCTTATATTTCTCTATTGTAAAGAAAACAACTCCAAATAGAATTTATGTAGTAAATTTGTTCAATATGAGTCTAATGGTTATTTGAGGCTTAAGAACTCTACAATCAATCACCATGACAGTATTTTTAGTTCATAGCAGACAATGATTC